>CAYSMQ010000198.1:4341-8810 GCA_964432035.1 uncultured Ardenticatenaceae bacterium | reverse complement strand
GGGATACGGTCTATGTGCCCGTGCACCACGCCGACCGCATCAGCAAGTGGATTGGCAGTGACGAGCGTCCTCCGACCCTAAATCGAATTGGCGGAAAGTCTTGGCAGGCTGCCAAGAAGAAAGCGCAGCGCGACATTGCCGAACTGGCGGATGAATTACTAGACCTCTACGCGACGCGGGAACTGATTGACGGACATGCCTACAGTACAGATGGAGAGTGGATGGCGGAGCTAGAAGCAAGTTTCCCCTATCAGGAGACGGAGGATCAGCTTCGCGCTATCGTCGAAGTTAAGGAAGATATGGAACGCTCGCGGCCCATGGATCGCCTTATCTGCGGCGACGTGGGCTATGGTAAGACTGAAGTGGCCCTGCGCGCTGCTTTTAAAGCGGTGATGGACGGCAAACAAGTGGCTCTTCTCGTGCCCACCACCGTGCTGGCGCAGCAGCACTACAATACGTTTAGACAGCGTCTGCAGCCGTTTCCGATCTATGTGGAAATGCTCTCACGCTTTCGCACGCGCGCGGAGCAGGATCGCATTTTGGACGATTTGCGGGCGGGGCAGGTGGATGCGGTCATTGGCACGCATCGCCTGCTGTCAGAAGATGTCGCCTTTAAGGACCTCGGCCTGTTGATAATTGACGAGGAGCAGCGCTTTGGCGTGTCTGATAAAGAGAAGTTGAAGCAAATGCGCACGGAAGTGGACGTGCTGACCATGACGGCGACGCCGATTCCGCGCACCCTGTATATGGGTCTAACCGGCGCGAGGGACGTCAGCATCATCGACACCGCGCCGTCAGAACGGTTGCCTGTGCAGGTGTACGTTGGAGAGGCCGACGATACGTTGCTTCGCCGTGCGATCTTGCGCGAGTTGGATCGGGGCGGGCAGGTTTTCTTTGTGCACAATCGCGTGCAGTCGATCTACATTGTGCGCAACTTGTTGCGCAAACTGGTACCCGAGGCATCGCTTGCCGTGGCGCACGGGCAAATGAGCGAACGTGAGCTTGAACGGGTAATGACCGATTTTGTGGACGGCGAAATCCAGGTGCTGTTGAGCACCTCGATTATTGAGAGCGGGCTGGATATACCAAACGCTAACACGCTTATCGTCGATCGCGCGGAGATGTTCGGACTGGCACAACTATACCAGTTGCGGGGGCGTGTGGGTCGTGGCACGCGGCGCGCATATGCCTATTTCTTCCATGGGCCGTGGAACTCGCTCACCACGGAAGCTCAACAACGACTGGAAACGATTGCCGAAGAAACGCAGCTGGGCGCCGGCTACTCCATCGCCATGCGCGATCTCGAAATTCGCGGCGCCGGCGAGCTGTTGGGCGCCGAGCAGAGCGGGCATATCGGCAGCATTGGCTTCGACCTGTATACAAAAATGCTGGCGCAAGCTGTGCGCGAACGGAAGGCCGCCCGCGAAGGAAAGGCAATTGTGACAGGCCTGCCGGAGCCGGCGACGATCGACTTGCCGCTGGCGACGTACATCCCGCCCGATTACGTGCCGGATGCCAGTTTGAGACTGCGTCTCTACAGACGCATGGCCGGCCTAGACTCGCTGGAGGAGGTCGACGAGATGGCGGAGGAGCTCGCCGATCGCTTCGGCTCAATTCCAGATCCGGTCGACAACTTGCTTTACCAGCTCCGTGTCAAGGTTCTGGCGATGAAGGCCAGCGTCATCTCCATAACCGTGGAGAGCGGGCAGATTCGACTGCGTATGCCGGGACTGGAGCAGGCGCCCAGATACCGCTTGCAGCGCTATCTAGACAATGGTGTCCGCGTAAGCAAAAAGGCTATCTGGTTTGGCCGCGACCTTCCCACAAACGAATGGAAGGTCGGTCTGGTACGCGTGTTAGAAAGGCTGGAAGCATATCTTGCCGAAGCCGGACAGCAGTTCCTAGCGAAACAAGTCAATGGTCAACAAAATGCGGACGAAGAAAAATGATTGTCGCTACCTGGATGGTTTGAGCAGATGCAACCGATAAATTTCTTTGACGATCCGGAAAAGCGCGGGCGTCCTCGCGAGGAGGTGCGCCTTAAACAGCTGGGGTTATACGTTTATGAAGACGCGCGGCGTGTGGCCATCGGCTTCAACCTGACGCCGTTTGCCGAACGTCCCTCGCTGGAGGTAACGGCGAAGAATGAAGAAGGAAAAATCGCCGGCTCCATGACGGTGATTGAGGCCCTTTCACCAAACTTCAACATAACCATGCACTTGCGTGACAAGAATCCGACCGACATCTATGCCATCGACGTGGTCGTCTTTTACAAGGACGAAGACGGCGAGCGCCTGGAAGTCGATCGCAAGCAGGGCGCCGTTGATATGAGCCGGCCCGGAGAGCAAATTGTGGGCTAATGTTGCCTACGCCGTTTCCTGCCGCTTCTTAAGCTTTTCCAGCTTTGATTTCGTCTCGCGCCACGTTACCTTCGATAGGCCCAGGCGCTGGCGAATCTTATCCGGCTCAACGTCTGATTGGTAATCGCGCAGGGCCGACGCCCAGCGCAGATTCTCGAATGAGAAGAGGCTCTTGTCTAATCCGGCCTCCTCGGCGACGTCGCTCAGAATATATTCGAGGTTGCGCGCCGTGCAGGTGAAAAGTGTGTCCGTTGGCTCGTACTGCTCCAGATACTCGTCCAACACTTCCAGCCAGTCGGCGTCGATAGCCACCTTGCGCTCTTTGTAGCGCCGTCCCGGATCACGGTAGCGGATGAAGAGGAAGGGGTTTTCCGGATCGCTGCGATCGATATGATTTGGCACGACGCTCATGGCTTCACCCTTCTTAATGCCGGTCTTAAGGAGAAGCGTGAGCAGCAAATGCGGGCGCGCGTCCGGCTTGTTCTCGTCATCGCCTTCGCGCATCTGTTGCGTTACTTCTAACCCTCTCTCCAGATCTGTTTCGGTTGGTACGGAGGGCAGAGGGCTGCTAACGCTCTGTTGTACCACCGCTTCGGATGGGTCATTATACAAAACGCCTGACTCGTAGAGCCAGCCAAAGAAGACCTTCAAGGTCGTGACGCGCCTGGAGTAAGACTTGGGGCTGCACGGAACACCGCGCTCAAACTGCAGCCAATGCAAAAAGTCGTTCAGATTCTTTGTTCCGATCTCGCCGATCGGTTGGCCGATACCAAGATATTTGCCAAGAAGGCGGATGTCGCTGAGAAACGCCTTCTGGGTATTGACGGCAAACCCCTGTTCTTCCATATAGTTTTCGAAACCGCCCAACGCCGCCTGTAGCGAGGCATTGGAATTGAGCGGGGGACTGTCAGAAATGAGCTGTGGTTGCCTATCGTCGGTCACAGTAGCCTCCTCTGTTTCGTATAGACGCCAAAAGCATAACGAAACATGGGAGATCTGTCAAGCGCGGTGGCGCCGTGAGCGGCTGCCGGCAGATATTTATTGTTGGCGCACGGCGGTCACTGTTGCATCAAGTCGGGTGGGCGGACACGGAGAGCGGGATCGCCGAGGACGTTCAGCGTGTGCACAACACTTGTCAGGTTCGAATCTTGCGCGACGAGTTGCTTGGCGTGCAGCAGGGATTCGCCAAGTGTGGCAGCATCTCCGCTGAGCAACTGGTCGAAGAATTCTGTAGCAAGTGGCGTCTGTTGGGCCATGTAAGTGCGACCTGAGGGTGCTACGGCGGCTACTATGCCACCGCCGCTGGTCCAAAGGAGACTTTCGGCGAGCGCGTCATCATTGGGATGGTGAAAGACGCCGTTTAGACAGGTGAAGGTCGTGAAGATCGGTAGACGACCTCGATTGTTGAGAACAACGGCATCCTCGCCGCGCAAGACGGCCTCATCGCCCCACACGTCTGTCCCACCGTGACCTACGTAATTGACGAGGCTCACGCCGTGATTAATGGCGCTCACGATAGCGTCGTGAATATCTTCGTTTTGTGTCATGTATAGTTTCTGCGAGGAGTAGCCGTTGCGACTTAGCTCGTCGGCAAGCCAGTCGGAGGCCGAATCGAAGCGCGGTTCATCATCGGCGACTAGCAGGGCGCGGGTGCGCCATGGCGATGAGGGAGTGCTCTCATAGGAGATGGTCTTGTCAACCATCACACTTACCTGACGGGCATTTTGCGCAGGAAAGCGGCCGGTTGCAATGGTGGGCAGTTCGCTCTCGTCAAACATCGTGAACCAGGTATCACTGGCAACATAGCCGGCAAATTGTGTCTGCACGAGTTTAGTTGGCAGCAGATTTTGATTTCGTGAGCCGAGGTAGTCGTTGACGTCGTAGCTGGCATCACCGACCAAGAGCACAAAGCGCGGACGAGGCTGACGCCACTTAGTATAGGCGTACTCCAAGAAATCGCGGATGGCCTGTGGCGTCTGTCGTCCGTGCCCGAACTCGTCATTAATCTGTTGGAGCGAGACAACGGCAGTGCGTAAGCCCTCGTTTCGCCGGTGCTCTATGAGCGGCTCCAGCGCTTCGCGAAAACCACCGACGTCAGGGACGATGGCG
>CAYSMQ010000198.1:0-4331 GCA_964432035.1 uncultured Ardenticatenaceae bacterium | reverse complement strand
TCTGCTCCTTGCTCAGGCACTCGCAGCGGTTGTTCCCAGTCGGGAACGGCACTGATTTCCGGTCGAATAGCATCACGTGGATTGATTACAAGATAGGTGCTGCCGGGCCCATCGCCGGCAAAGGTGACCGTATTGTCCTCGAATTCTGTATTGAGTAAGAGTACGGGCTCGTTTGGATCACTAATATCAAACGCGAGACGCGTTTCTCCCGCTGCCGAGACCCTGATTGTGGGCGCGTTGCTGTTGAACATTAGCTGCCCACGGTTCAGGCTTAGCTCGCCTTCGTAGTCGAGCCGAAGCCAATCGACGTAGATGGATTCGCCGGCAGCGCCGGTGTCTCCGGGCACTTCTAGCACGAGGCGGTTACCCTGGCGCTCCAAGACGTTGGGTCCGAAGGGCACTGTTAGCGTTTCCTGGGATATTCCGTCCCAGAAATGATCGACAAGTTCTTCGCCATTAAGCACGACGCGCATGTGGTGATCGGGGTTTGCCGGCGATTGGTTGCTGGACCACACGCGCAATGTTAGCTTGCCAGGGCCTCCCGTCGGCTGGACACCGGTCAGCAACATTTCCAACGAGTCAGGTGCATAGACATTTGCGCCGAACCATTTGTCTTCACCGGTGGCGGCGGGATGAAAGGTGCTATTTTCCTCCCAATGTTGCCACAGCATTCCGTGAGTGACTCCGGGAGATTCAGGGCTGCGATCACGCTGCGACATGCTCTTGCCGCGTCCCGGCGCCAACCAGTAGACGGCAGGCGACTCGATGCTTCTCGTAATTGCTTGGGCGTAGAAGTAAAGGGTGGCGTCATTACCGTCACCGTCGATGAAAATGGGAACCGGTTCACCATCGCGACTCAGGCTGAGATTGTCGGCGGTAAGCTCGTCAAATGGAAGGTCGGTTCTACGTAGCTCGCGCATGGTTACGGCAGCGATTCCGGTACGGTGCACGGTTAAACGTAGCGCCTGCGGCGCCTCACCCAGGGACAGGGATTGAACCGAAAGGGAGGCTTCGCCGAAGGGAGATCCAAAAAAGGTGAAGGCAGCTGCACCAATGAATACTACGGTGAGCATGGCTTGAACGGTTAGAATGGAACGACGAGTAAGACTCATTGGCAAGAATTGATTCGCAATTTGCCTGTCAGTAAGGTCATGTTTTAAGGAGAACCGATTTTTCGACGCGTATAAACGTCAATAGCTCGCGTTAGCCCTTCGGCAATGGAGCGCAGGGACAGCCTGAATAGCTCTTGCAGCGGGGAACGCTGTGACGGCGGCTGCTTCAAAGGAGTGATGTTTAACATTTTTCCTTCGTAACGCGATACCTGTGCCAGCGTTCTGTTTAACCAATACCCGGGGCCGTAGTCCAGCCAAAGTATTCTGTTTTGCCGCCTGCGCGCGACGGCGCGTCCGAGCAGTTGGTCGGCGGTCCAGACCTTATCATAGCTCAACACCCGGTCGCCGCGTGTTATAAAAGCGGGAAATCTGCCGGTGTCGTGCCTTTTCCAGAAGCGGTGGGTAAGAATCTGAGCTTGATCGGCCACGACGACGATATCTCCAGGTTGCAGCTGCTCAACTGTCACCGGCTGAACGCCCACTTCGTCCCCGACACAAAGCAGTGGCTTCATACTGCCGCTGGAGACGCGTAAAAAGGGCATTTGTCCCGCGATCATTCCGTCTTTCAATAGGCCGGAGAGCAGCGCCAAGTCAGGATTTGCCATAAAGTTAGGCTACTTCATAAGGAAACACTTTCCCCTAGTACAAACGTAACAACGCTATCTTATCCTGACCTCAGTTCCCAACACTACATAAGGGCCTAGTTACGAGCCTTTTTAAGGAACTTATAACCAACCGCATCGTTTGTTGTGCGCCCATTTTTCTTCTACAATCAACGTAATCGAGCCAAACGGAGGCTGAAATGCACGTACGATGCAACTACTGTAACCAGAGTTTCAACCTGTCACGCGAGTTTGTGGAAGACGCGCTGGAGAAGACCGAGGAAAAAGGACAGAAATACTATGGGGTAGAGTGTTTCAACTGCCGCAAGTTAGTTAAGATTCCGTTGCAGCAGATGCGCCACTTCGCCCGACCGATCGCAGACGTTACCGGCGACGAAGATTAAGGGCGATGCTTAATGGGCTTCGCCGTGCCCGGACGGGACCTATACAGTCCGTTTTCGTGGATATGACGGCTGACCGAAGGTGGCAAGAGATAACGGAGGGAGCGCCCGGCGCCTACCCAGCGCCGGATTTGAGTTGACGAGAGGGCCACGGATGGTCCATCCAGAATCGTCGTCGCTTGTCGGATTCCAGGCACAGCCATTTCCAGCTGTTCCCAATCGATGTCGTATTCGGGACGCGGCAAGGCGGCGATCTGCCACTGGTCCACAATGACATGAGGCTCGTGCCACTCTGGCAGATCATGGAGTGAGTCGCCGCCGATCAGCAGCACCAGCTCATCTCCAGGATATGCCGCTTCAATGCGGGGACGTAGCGTGGATGTGAAGTGCGGCGCCGGCCTTTCGGCGTCGATGGCGCTGGCAAAGAAGGCGGCGTTGTCCGCGACGGCCAATTCTGTCATCGTCATGCGGTGCCGAATGGGTGCTACTGACCGGTTCTCTTTGTGCGGGGGTTGTCCGGTGGGCATGAACAACACACGGTGCAATGAGAGTTGTTGGCGGGCGGTTTCGCCGAGAATCAGGTGTCCTACGTGCGGTGGATCGAATGCGCCGCCAAATATGCCTATTCGTTGGGCCATGCTTGCAATGTGTCCCGCCGTGTATCGTCGCGGCTATTCACTCCACTCCAGTACTTCGTCTCCGATGATGACAGTGTCGCCGTCCTGCACGCCGGCATCGCGCAGGGCCTCGCTGATTCCCATCTGATCGAGGATTTGTTGGAATCGCATCGCCGTGGCATCGAATTCGAAGTAGGTCTGCGCCGCGATGCGCTCAATCTTCTTGCCGCGAATACGCCAATCGCCGTTGCTTAGGCGGAAGATGGCGAACGCTTCTTCAGCTTCCTCGGGGCGGATGACCGGCAGTTTCTCGGGCGCTTCGGCGAGTTGCGGGCTGGGCGCTTCCTTTAGCATAGACCGCACTAAGTTCAGCAGTTCGTCAACGCCCTCCTGCGTTACTGCAGAAATGACGTGGAAGGGCACCCCCTCATTCTCCATGCGTTCGCGAATCAACGGTTCCCAGGCGCGGGCGTCCGGCAAATCGATTTTGTTCAAGACGACCAGCTGGAGCTTTTCCTCCAAGCGCGTATCGTACAGGGCCAATTCCTGATTAATCATGGCCCAATCTTCCAGCGGATCCTGCGCTGCGCCGTCGAGCAAGTGTACCAGTACGCGCGTGCGCTCGACGTGACGCAGGAAGTCATGTCCGAGGCCCGTCCCGCCGGCGGCGCCTTCGATAAGGCCCGGAATATCGGCGAGAACGATGGTCTCAAAGTCGTCGAATTGCACGACGCCAAGATTTGGCTGTAAGGTTGTGAAAGGGTAGGAGGCTACCTTGGGGCGGGCAGCGCTGACAACGGAGAGAAGCGTAGACTTCCCGGCATTGGGGACGCCGACGATTCCTACGTCGGCGATCAGTTTTAATTCAAGCGTCAGCCAGCGTTCCTCTCCCGGTTCGCCGCGTTCGGCAAGACGCGGCGCCTGGTTCGTGCTGGAGGAAAAACGAATGTTGCCGCGACCGCCCTTTCCACCTTCTACGACGGTTATGCTGTCTCCTTCTTCAACCAGGTCTGCTACTAATTCGCCGCTCTCCGCGTCACGAACAATGGTGCCTGGTGGAACAGGTAGCACCAAGTCGTCGCCGCTGGCGCCGGTCTGGCGCTTCGGCTGACCATGCTTAGCGTCCTCGGCCGTAAAGTGCACTTGGCGGTGGAAACGGACGAGACTATTTACGTTGGTATCTACCTCAAAGATGATGGAGCCGCCATTGCCGCCATCCCCGCCGTCCGGTCCACCGCGTGGAACGAACTTCTCGCGACGGAAGCTAATCATCCCGTCGCCGCCATTCCCGCTCTTTACATGTATTCTAGCTTCGTCGTAAAACATGATGGACGGTTAGGAATCCGGCTGATCCTCCAGGAGCGTGCGCAGACTTGCGAGACGCGGATCGATGTCATCGACGACACAATCGCATGTGGTCTCGTTGAGATTGGCGCCACACTGCACGCAAATGCCTTTACAGGCTTCCTGACAGAAAATCTGCATGGGTATGGCTAGCAGGCTCAGCTCTCGAATCAGCGGCGCCAGATCGAGGATGCCATCCGCGTTGACCGCAAACTCGCCAGGCGGCGCCATGTGCGCCGGATGGTAGAAAAGATC
>CAYSMQ010000197.1:0-8850 GCA_964432035.1 uncultured Ardenticatenaceae bacterium | reverse complement strand
CGTCAACTATATCGCTGCCCATACGGGATCGGAGGAGTTGTCCTCGAATTTCTTAGCTCTGCCAGAGGTTCGGATGGTAGAGTATCCCTGAAGACTCGCGGGCGTGCCGCCGAGCGTTGTCAGGATGTTGTAGTCAAATAGGCCGTCGGCGTCCACGTCCAGGCGCGTGCTCGGCGTGGAAGCGTTGCCGCCCGTGAACCCCGTATGGTCCCAGGCCATCATGACAGAGATGTAGTCGTTGTCTACGTGAGCGCAAAACTCCGTAATGTCGGCGGTCGTGGGACTGGTCTCGTCATCCACGGCTCCTTTATCCTTGAGAAACGTGGCGTCGCTCCAATCGCCGGGCCTGAGCGTCAAAGCAGGCGTAGCCGAGTAAGAGCGAATTCGACCGGGCATGAATCAAGCAGCTCACTCGAATCATTGCGCTGGCACCGGCGGAACAGCTTTCGGCGCTAAAAAACTGCGCCATCACAACAAACCGCCTCGATAAAACTAACCTTTACAGGCTCCAGAACCATCCGTACAATTGTCTCTGATACGTCTACCGCCAAGAAATTCGTGCTAATTCGATGCAATCTTCACCCCATCAACACCGCCACCTCGGGCGCACATCACTCCTATGAAAGGCATCCTCCTCCGCGTCGGCGCCGACCAGACCGACGCCGGCGGTCGCTGGAACGCGCCGGTCGATCCACAGACCTGGCGTTACGCCTACGTACCTATCGCCGCCAACGAGGACGAGCACGAGCATATCGTCCCTTGTCCCACCTTCGCCCGCTTCCAGACACAGGTCGCCGCCCTCGACGTCTCCCTCCCGCCGCACCTCAACGGAAACACCAAGGTGCACCTGGACCCTGACTTTGACTCCCTGACGTACGGCGAGCCTTATCTGTCTTCTAATGGACGCCGCGCTTCGCGCGGTCGTCTGATTGAGTCGCTGCAAAAAGATGACTTCATCGCCTTTTTCGCCGGCTTCCGTCCCACGCGCCCTTCCTACGAACACACGCTGGCCTACTGCCTCTTTGGCATCTTCTTCGTGCAACGCGTCTGTCAGGTAAAGGAACTCACCCGCGCGCAACGCGCCGCGTGCGCCCACGGCCGGCGAAGAGGGGCCGTGGACGATTTCGTCGTGCAGGCCGATCCCAGGCGCTCCGGCCGCTTCGTTCGCGCCCTGCCCATCGGCGAATTCCGCAATAACGCCTACCGCGTGCGCCGCGATCTTCTCGAAACGTGGGGCGGTCTCAGCGTGCGCGACGGCTACATCCAGCGCAGCGCGCAACCGCCACGTTTCAATCAACCGGCCCGGTTTCTGGACTGGCTCGCGCAGCAAACAGACGGCGAAAGGCTTTTACAAGAGAACGTTGACCGTTCACATGATCAGGAGGAACAGACGTGACAGACATCGTCGAAACTGAATGGAGTGGCTACCACCAGGATAAGGACGCGCTCCGCTCCCGAATTTGGCGCCATCTCAAGGACAACGGTATCTCGCCGCGCGACCCCTTCGGCCACATTCCGTCGTTCGTGGGCGCCGAGCAGGCCGCGGCGCGACTGGCCGAGCTGCCCATATGGACGTCGGCGCGCGTCATTAAGTCCAATCCAGACACGGCCCACGCCGCCCTGCGCCTGCGCGCCTTGCAGGACGGCAAAAAGCTCTATATGGCCGTGCCCCGCCTCACCGAGGAGCGCTGCTTTGTCGAACTGACCGCCGGGGCGCTTGAAGAAAAAGGAATCCCGCTGGAAGACGCCGCAATGTGGCAAGGAGCCATGGCGCACGGCCGTCTGGTCAGCCCTTTGGAAATGGACCCCATCGACCTGGTCCTCGTCGGCTGCGTCGCCGTGTCCCGCCACGGCGCTCGCATTGGCAAAGGGGCCGGCTTCGCCGATCTTGAGCTAGGCATTCTACGCGAACTGGGCCTGCTGGCCCCAGAAACTCCTATTGCCTGCGCCGTGCACCACGACCAGATCGTTCCCGGCGAGGCGCTCCCCATGCAGCCCCACGATTCCCCCCTGGACTGGATCATCACCCCGGAGGAAATAATCGAAACGCACAGCGACCTTCCCCGGCCCCAGGGCCTCGATTGGGACCGCATCCGTCCCCAGCAGTACCAGACCATTCCCATCCTCAATCACCTCAAAACCCACCTCCAGGATCCAAAATAACGCCATACACAGGGCAGCACCAAGAACATCGGCGCTGCCCCAATCTCCAGTCTCCAGTCTCCATAGGACCGTTAACCCCTTGAACCTATTGCCCGCCCTCATTTATACTGAAATTGTCGTTACGACGACGCCCGGAGCCGGCGTGCTCCGCTGCGTCTAGTAACTATCCAGTCTCAACTTGGCACAAATCACAACTTAATAGGAGGCTCAGTATGCGACGATCGCTCTTCTCACTCACCGCAATGTTGTTGCTCGTGACCGGTGCGCTTCTACTCATGGCCCCGGCAAGCGCCGCCCCGCAGGAGGCCGCCCCTGGAGGGGCGCCCGAAGAAGCTGCCGTTCTGAGTATTCCACTTGTCAACGAGGCCGACG
The DNA here is from genome assembly GCA_964432035.1 of uncultured Ardenticatenaceae bacterium. GTDB lineage: Bacteria > Chloroflexota > Anaerolineae > Promineifilales > Promineifilaceae > JAAYYY01. Next base: position 6,315 of record CAYSMQ010000197.1, on the reverse strand, counting down.
TGGACGCCAACTGTGGCGAGTACGGGCAAGCAACGATGGTCAACTTTGACTACGCCGACGGAACTGTTGCCAACGTCTACATGCAGCACGACAGCAGCAATCTCTACGTGTGCATGGAAGGCGCGCCAGGCTCCTTCGACGACCGTTTCGCCTCCGTCTACCTCGATCCGCAGGGCGACGGCGCAAGCTACACCTTCGCGCGCCAGGACGACTACGGATTGTGGGTCGATATCCCCGATCCCAATCGCCGCACAGTAAACGGCAGCAACGTGGCCGGCGGCTGGGTTCCCGCCCCCGCCATGGATTCTGCCTGGCAGGCATCGGCCCAGACCTCCGCCGCGGGCGACGTCGCCGAGTGGCAGGTTCAGCTTGGCCGTTTCGGGATCGAATCCTGTGAGCTATTCGGCATTGCCGTCTACCATCACTGGCTCACGGGGATGGGCGACGACTACGGTTGGCCCAGCAACCAATGGTTCGACCAACCGCGTACCTGGCACGCGGCGCAAATCGACTCGGGCGCTTGCGACGACCCGGGCAACGGACAGATCGCCTACGTCTTCAGTGGCGACACCGCCAGCGCTATCAGCTACTTCAACCTGCTAACCGCCGCAGGCTATAGCGTGGACCTGGTGCCCTTATCAAACGTCCTCAGCACTAACTTTAGCAATTACGATCTGATTCTCATCGCCGACGACACCGGTTATCTCTCTGACTGGGGCCAGCCCGGCATGACGGCGTCGCAAGTGGCCCAAATTAGGGCGCCCAGCCCGCCGGTACCGATCATTGGTCTGGGCGAGGGAGGTTACGCATTCTTTGGCCAGGCAGGCCTGTTTATAGGCTGGCCCAACGGCTGGCACGGGCCGGAGGACGGGGTGCAAGAAGCGACGACCGCGCCCGCGGGTTACTATCCGGCAGGGGGGCCGCTGCACCAACTTTATACCGCTCCCGTCAACGAGGTCGGCATCTACCTCGGCGCCAATCCCAATGAGCCGCTGCCACCGGATGTGACCGTCATCGGTTTAGAGCCGCCCAACAACGACCATGCCTCGCTGATCCAGCAACGCTGCGACCATCTGTGGGGCTATAGCGGCAATCCCAACCAGATGACGGCCGGCGGACAAGACATATTCCTCAATGCCGTGGCCTATATGCTCGTCCAAGGTCAACAATGTGCGCCCGATAACCCGCCGCCGGAAGATTGTTTCAGCATAAACAAGACCGCTAGCCCGCCCGCGGGTACATCTGTTGAACCCGGCGACGTTATTGCCTATACGATCACCTACCAATGGAGCAACAACCCTGAATGCGCTACCTCGCAGATGAGCACAAAGGTGATCGACTATGTGCCCTTCGACACCATGTATGTGCCCGGCAGCGCCAGCGGCGGCATATCGCCGCAAGCCGATGGCGCCCTCATCTGGACCGTTAACCCCGCCGCCGGCCCGCAGCAGGTTAGCTTCAGCGTGCGCGTCTCCGACACGCAGTGCGCCAACCAGATGCGGGTGAACAACGAAGCGCGTCTGCTGGTGCCTTTCGCCTCCACGGTAGGCAGTGGCATTGTCAGCCACCCGGTCGATTGTCCGGATATCACCTTCCCCAACGACGAACCGCCCTACGCCGAGACTGAGGTTCAGATCCACCCCTACCCGCTGGTATCGGGCGAACCCAGCACCATCAGCGTCAAAGTGAGTAACCTCGGCTCCTCGGCCAAGACGGTTGAAGTGCGCTTCCAGACCAGTCCTGATCGTTTCGGAATTGGCCTGGACTTCAATACCTTTGCCACAGAAGTCGTGACCATCCCGGCCATGGGCAATGTCATCGTGGAGACGACCTACACGCCCGTGGAACCGGGTCACTACTGCATCCAGATCGAAGTGCAGGGTACCGATCCCGGCGATCCGGTGATCACCACGCAACGGAACATCGACGTCACCGAAGAGTTGGAGGCAGGGGTGCCCGACGATCTTGACTTCCTGGTGGGCAACCCTACCGGCGCCACAGCCGACATCACTCTTTTCGTCGACAATACATGCGCCGGCTGGGATGCCGTGGTCAACCCGTCCCTGTTGACCGGCATGGCGCCCGGCGAGACGCGCCAGGTCACGCTGACCGTGACGCCGCCGGATCCCGTGACACTAGGCACCGGCTGCCATATCGATGTGCAGGGTTGGATTGGCGACCGGCTTATCGGCGGCATTCGCAAGTACGACGTGCCGCCCGTGCACCTGCCCGTCGACGTCGACCCGCCCTACATGGAACCCGAAATCAGCCTCGTGCCCGATCCACCCGTCACCGGACAACAAGGGCAAATCTGTGTGGAACTACAGAACCCCCTGAGCGAACCGCAAGAGGTAACCCTGGACTTTGAGGTAGCCGACTTTGGCGCCGGCATCTGGTTCACCAGCGTGGGCACGCGGACGGTGACGCTGCCGCCCAACAGCATTGACGATTACTGCATCGACTGGACGCCGGAGACGGAAGGCACGCTACACCGTTGTATCCAGGTCACGTTATCGCAAGAGGGCTATCAGGATCAAACCAGCCAACGCAACGTGACAGTAGTCGAAGATAATATCGTCGACCTGCTGAATATCGATCTGCCGCTACTGGTTCAAAATCCCGATTTCGGTCCACATGAGCTGGAGTTTGACATCCGCACCTATGGCCTCGGTCCGGAGTGGCAGGTGGATCTCATTCAGGAGAACGGCGGGCCACCACCCGACATCATCCAGCCCGGTCAAACGATCAATCTGCGTGGTCTGCTCGTTCCCGCCGTGCAGGCGCCACAACCGGCCCCTATCGTCGCAGGGCAAGATCTGCCGCCCGGCTTCTACGGCGATGAACTGCGCATCGAAATGGACGTGATCATGGATGGCGTAAGGGTCGGCGGGGTCGCTTACATCCTCGAGCCCCAGACCTACACGCTGCACCTACCCGTCTTCTACGGACCCACCAACTAAGCCACAGAGGGGCAGCGCCAAGAACGTTGGCGCTGCCCCAATCTCCAATCTCTAATCTCCAATCCCCCCCATTGACACCCCACCCCCAATCCGCTATCCTACCATAAGTCGCTCCCCGATATATAAGCAGGCAACGCATGGTAGACTTGAGACAATGACCGAAAATAACGATCAACTGAACGAGTTCCTTCCCTTACGCGAGCCGACCTTTTTCATCTTGTTGAGCCTGGCGGACGGTGAAAAGCACGGCTATGCCATACTGAAGGATGTGGAAGCCGTGAGCGGCGGCAAGGTCACGTTGAGTACGGGCACGTTGTACGAGGCGCTGGCGCGACTGCTGGACCAGGGTCTCATCGAACGCGTAGAAACGAGCGACGAGGAGAACCATCCCGGTCGGCCGCGCAAGATGTACCGCCTGACCGCCAGAGGACTACGCGTGATGCAGGCCGAAACGGCGCGCCTGCAAGCCCTGATTACGGCTGCGCGACGGCGGTTGGGTGCGGAGCCGATCGTCTGAGTAGCTCGCGACGCTTAGAAGAGGTCAATCATGACCACACGTCGACCCCAACGGTTAACGCGACTTGCGCGACTACTGGCGTTTACCGCGCTCCTGTCGCTTTTACCCGCCTGCAACGACAATCCCCCCGCGCCCAGCCCCACACCCGCCGTCGTGGACCGTCCCGTTGTCGAAATCGACGACGGTCTGCGGCTGGAGCCCGAGGACAGTGAGTGGGACGGATACGGGCAGGCCGTCGACGTGCGCGGCGATCTTATGATCGTGGGCGCTTCTGACTGGAACACCGACGGCGCCGGCTCAGCCTACGTGTACCGCTTCTCGGACGCCGAGCAGACCTGGCAGGAAGAAGCGCGCCTTCTTCCCAGCGGCGAGGACGGCAGGCGCATGCGGCACCTCTTTGGCGCCGCCGTCGCCATCGGCGACGAGGCCATTGCCGTGGGCGCGCCGGGCGCCGACGATCCCGTATACGGCGCCAACACCGGCGCGGTCTACATCTTTGAATATCTCGACGGTCGCTGGACAGAAACGGCCAAGTTACGATCTAACCGTCCCGACGGCAACGGTGGTCAGGAACCGCTTGGCTGGCTGCGCCGGGGGCGACTGCGCCCGCGGGCCTTTGGCGCAGTCGTGGCCCTCCAGGGCGATACGCTGGCAGTCGGCGGCGAATCCAGCACGGGGACCGTCTACGTCTACCGCCGCGACGAACAGGGGTGGCAAGAACAGGCGCGCATCACGACGCCCACACTGCCCGAAACCGATCTGTATATGACCTCGCTGGCGCTGGCTGACGACACGCTGGCCCTGAGCGCATTACACATGGCGCCAGACCAATCAGAAGTCGCGCCCTTCATCCGCGGCAGGGTCGCCGTCTACCTTTTCCGGCGCGCGGACGACGACAGTTGGCCGGAACAGTTCCGCTACAGTCCCCAACCGGAAGGCACAGAGTTGCTCTTCGCGCGGCAGGTGCACCTCGGCGCTTCGGTGGCCCTATCGAACGCGCCGGACGGGCAAGCGCTCCTCGCCGTGGGCCTGCCCGGCTTTCCCGACGTCAGCGATTTCCGCGATCAGACGGGACAGTATCCTGGCGTTGTCTTTCCAGACTCCGCCCGCCAGACCGGTTCCGTCATCCTCTTTGAACGGCAATGCAACGGGTTGCAAACCCTCTCCGGCAACTGCCGCGACTGGCAAGAGCATACCACGCTGCGGCTTCCCGGCAGCAACAGCCCGCCCGGCCCGGGCCCCATGTTCTCCAATGATTCCGCCAGCGCCCTCTTTCAAGCTGGGGCGGTTGGCCAACCCTCCCGGGACTCAGAGACACAAGGCAACGCAGAACCAGAGACGACGCCGTCTCCCTATGTTTTCCCCGGCCATTTCTATTCCGAGAATCCTGACGTCAGTTTCTTCGGCGCTACTGTGGATTTAGACGAGCAGGATCTGGTCGTCACATCCGGCTATACGAATATCACGTACGTTTTCGAGCAGCAAGACGGGGATTGGGGCGCCCGTTTCAAGATTAAGCCGCGAGCGCCAGAGAACGGCCTGTGGGAAGACTTCGCTCAGGTAGCGGCCCTCAGCGGCGACACCGTGCTGCTGGGCGCGCCGGGCGAATTTGGCGATGCGGCCTATGTGTTTGAATTGCCGGATTGAACGCCCTTTCAAGGGGTAAGGAGGGAGTAAATGTCCACGATCACGACACACAAGGGTACGTGGCGAGCAGCTGCAGTCGTCTTCTTCGCAATCGCAATGGTGGGGCCCTGGGCATACGATATGATCCACGTGCCGGCGGAGTTCTCATGCGATGGTCCAAACATACGGCTACAGGGCGATTTCTGTGGCCTACCAGTCTCCCTCTTATGGGCGTTGGGCACGACCGCCGAAGCACTTACAAGGTTGACAACCGGCGAAATCTCGCTTGGCGACCTCAGCGCCACTTTCGTTTTCTGGTCTTTCTTTCCACTCTTTTTCACGTTACCGGCCGTGATCACGCTATTACTGGTCGTTCGGCGCCGGCACAGCACCCGCTGGCAACGTATTAACATCCTTGTCTCCGGCCTGGCAGCCATCGGAGCCGGCGTGTACGTTGCACTGCAGCTCACCCGGCCTCACTCACTGCCCTGGGGGGCGGCGCTATATGCCGGCGTGGCGCTGATAACCGTGGCGCTGGAGGCTATTTCAATGCTGATGGAGGTGAGGCATGTCCAACTTGTTTCAGAATAAACGTCTATGGCGGGCAGCCGCCTTGGTCCTCCTCGGCGCAACGGTGTTCGGGCCCTGGTATTATGAACGGGTCTACATGCCTCCAGAGTTCTCCTGTGCCTTTCCCAACGCGAAGTTAGAGGGAGATCCGTACTGTGGCCTTCCCATACCAATTATCTTGGAACTCTTTGGCTTCCTACGTTGGGGCGCTGGCATCTCTCAGTTGTTGAGCGGCAAGTTAACGCTTAGTGACTGGAACAGCATCTTCGGCGCATGGCGACCTCTGCTCATACTGCCTTTCCTCACAACCCCTATAATCATCTGTGGCGGCGAGCGCTTCCGCTGGGTGATGCTCAATGTGATCGCCTGGGGTTTGGCAGCTGCAGCGGGCGGGGTGTATCTATACCGTGCGCCCTTCACACCGTTCCCACTGCCCTGGGGGCCGCTGGCCTATATCACTATAGCGCTTACCACGTTGATGTTGGAGCTGATTCAACCAACGCTAACCGGCCGCGGCAAACGCCCGCCTACGGCAACCGTATAACGTAAAAGCTTGACTCACAATTCATTTTCCATTACGATGTTAACGATACCGTTAACGTTAACGGTATCGATAACAGTCACACGTCGTGCCAGCTACGC
>CAYSMQ010000196.1:0-8873 GCA_964432035.1 uncultured Ardenticatenaceae bacterium | reverse complement strand
GCGGCGCGCGACCTGGCTTACCAACGCTCGCGAGAGCTGACGCGCGTCTGCTCCCGTTCCATCCGCGCCACCCACCGCGAAGAGTGGGATCTGGCGCAAGAGTTAATCGGCGAAGCGCGCGCGGCTGCGCAAGACTTGATTGCCGGCGTAGAAGATGCGCCGGCACTTTACTACGCCGGTTACACGCAAGACGCCCTCAAAGAGTACGTCGAGGCCAACCTGACCTATCTGCTGGTGCGCGATGAGCCGCTGCCAACACCGTCCGATCTTGCCGTGGAGGATAACACCTGGCTCAACGGACTGGCGGAGGCGGCGACGGAGCTACGTAGGCGTATCCTGGACATCATTCGCGGCGGGCACGACGAGGAGGTTGAGCGACTGCTGGACAAGATGGACGAGATTTATAGTCTGCTCGTTACGTTTGATTTTAGCGATAGCATCACCGGTGGTCTGCGGCGCCGCACCGACATCTTGCGTTCGGTGCTAGAACGTACCCGCGGCGACGTCACCACCAGCCTACGCCAGACGGAACTAGAACAAGCCCTGGAATCACTGGAAAAGAAACTGGCCGACCGCTAACCGCCGGCGCCCTCTTTGCAGCTATTCTTGCCGCGCCACCACAAAAATCATGCCGAGACCCAACCCGGCCAGCAATCCGGCGCTGGTCCACCACGGCAATTGCCCCAACAGCCAGCTAATCTGCGCCTGGCTAAACTCGGGGCCATGCGCGTGGAGGCCGGTCTTCACGGCCATGTAGAGCAGCGTGAACATACCGCCGGTGAATCCCAGAATAGCGCCCAGGGAGGCGCACAGCGCCAGCCACACCAGGGGCGCTAAGTGACGCCCGGCAAACCAACGCCGAACGGCGGCGCCAAGTAGCAACAGCGAGGTAGCAAAGCCTAGTATCGTCACACGCACAAGGTTGCCTTCCAGCGCGATCCAAACGATAGCGTAAGCGGCAACCAGTACGGTCGCCAGCTTCAGACCGGGCACGCGCTCTGGTAATTCCATGACGACGATTATAGGACACGTCCCACGCCTTGCACGACATCTTGATATAAATCAACGTCTATATTTGACGCTACTGCCGGATTCGAGATAATCTAAACAGGCGCTTACCATCATTAAAAGTGAAAATACATGGGAGGAATTAGTATGTCCGATGACAAGGTCAAAGATGCCTTGAAGATGATGCCTTACGGCTTCTATAGCATTACGTCATGTACGGAAGATGACGCCAACGCCATGGTCGCCAATTGGGTTACGCAGGCGTCATTCGAACCGAGGCTCATTGCCCTGGGACTGCAAAAGACCTGCTATACGCATGGACTTATCGAAAATGGCGGCTCATTCGCCATCAACATCTTCGCCCAGGAAGATTCGGAAGCGATCATGCCCTTCACCAAGGGCCGCAGTAAAGAGCCTGACAAAATGGAAGAGGCAGAGTACAGCGAGGCGCCGGAAACCGGCTGCCCCGTTCTGGAAGGCGCCGCGGCCTATGTGGAATGCCGTGTGATCGAAGTTGTGGACGTAGGCGGCGATCACGACATTGTCGTGGGAGAGGTAGTCGGCGGCGACGTCATGAAGGACATCGAGGCCACCGACGCTTTGACGCTGACCAAGCTTGGCTGGAGTTATGCCGGATAACGGCTCGGAATATTCCGTAACGACCTGGCGCCTGCTGGACACGGGTTGGCACGATGGCGCCACGAACATGGCCATTGACGAAGCGCTCATGGCCGGCGTGAGCGCGGGCAAGAGCCCGCCGACCCTGCGCTTCTACGGCTGGGATCCCCCCTGCCTGTCGCTGGGTTACGCTCAGAAATGGACCGTTGCCGACGTCGATGCCTGTGCTCGTAACGGTTGGGACATCGTGCGCCGTCCTACCGGGGGGCGAGCCATCTTGCACATTGACGAACTAACCTATAGTGTCTGTGTGCCCGACACAGAGCCGCGCGTGCGGGGTGGATTGCTTGCCAGTTACCGGCGCCTTTCCGACGCGCTGGCAGCGGGTCTCGAGAGACTGGGTCTTACGTTGGCGCGCGCCCAGCCACAGGGCAGGAACGGCAGCACCGACGAGGGCCCGGCTTGCTTCGACAGGCCGTCCAATTTCGAGATCACCGTCGGCGGGCGCAAGCTGGTCGGCAGCGCCCAGGCGCGAAAGAAGGGCACCGTGTTGCAGCATGGGACCTTACCGCTCTACGGGGACGTTACGCGAATCGCGCTGGCGCTGGCCGGCGACGACGAGGGTCGCGCCGGCATTCGTAGCGGCCTACGCGACAGCGCGACGACGCTGGAAACCAGCCTGGGACGTCGCGTTCCCTACGAAGAGGTCGCCGGTCGTCTGGCACAGGGCTTCGCCGCCGCTCTTAATTTGCGTTTGGAAGCGGGCGATTTATCGACGTGGGAGCTAGAAACCACGCGCCGCATTCGCCAGGAGAAGTTTGGCAATGCAGAGTGGTCGATGAGGCTATAAAGAAAACGGATGTTTCGGTGATGAAATAAGACATCCGATTTCTCACGCGATTTACCCCAGAACGATATAGCGAAGCATAAACAAATAGTGACACAGGCTGCCGCCGATAACGCATAGGTGCCAGATTTCGTGGTGGCCGAAAACACGGGGCCAGGGATCGGGACGGCGTGTATAGTAAATGACAAAGCCGCCGCTGTAGATCAGGCCGCCCAGGGCCAGGAGCGCCAGGCCGCCGGAAGGCAAGGTTGCCATGGGAAGCGCGCTGATCAAAGGAATGGCCCCGCCCCAGGCCAGGAGCACATAGATAACCACACTGAAGAAGTTGTCAATCTGCTTACTCAACAACTTAAAGGCCATTCCGGCAACGGCAACCAACCACACAAGGATTAAGATCGGCGTGCGCACCGCGGGCGAGAAGAAATGGTAGACGATAGGCGTGTAAGTCCCCGCAATTAGCAGGAAAATGGCCATATGGTCGACGCGGTTCAGCCACCCTTGAACGGTGTTCCGCACCTTGAGTCCGTGAAGCATCGTACTGGCAGTAAATAGCCCCACCAGGCTCACCCCATAGACAAGCAGGGACAGCATCTTACCTAAATCGTCACGTGATAAGTAGACCAATACGCCGGCGCCGCCAAGCGCCAGCAGGCCCGCGACGAGATGCGTCAGCGCGCTAAGTGGTTCTCGCAAGTAACGTTCCAAAGTTGTCATCAGACCCTCTTGAGCGACGAAAGTCCTACCGTAGTCCTAACGTACTAGTCACGCTAGTTGACATATAAAGGCCCCATGCTACACTGCAAAACATGCGTCAGCGTGTGTCGCGATTGCTTCTTTTGCCAGTACGGATACTCCTGTGGGCCCTTAAAATGCTCTGGCGTGGCCTGAGCACAATTGGGCGCTGGGTAGGACGTGGGCTCCGGAGAATCTTATCCCCTGTCTGGGCCTTCATAGGGCGCCTGGGCCTTGCCCTGCGCAATCTTCTTACCTGGACAATCTGGCGTCCCATTCTATTCTTTACCGCGCCCTGGCGCATAGTCTACCGTCGCTGGTTGAGACGTCCCCTTTTCGCAGTGCTTCGTCGCCTGGGACGCGCTCTTTTCTGGCTCTGGACGCAGGGCGCTCGCTTCGTGGGCTGGCTTATTGTGCGCCATGTGCGCGCGCTGGGTCGGCGGATGTTAAGAGCATGGCATGATAGTCATACGGGCCGCTTGCGGCGAAAGCGAGAACTTTACTCGCGCGTCCGCATGTGGCGCGCGCGCCTGCACGTCCTTGTCTTGCAGCCAAGGCCACCGCGCAAGGCCCCCATGGCCCCCTCCATATCCAAGAAAGAAAAACCCCTGGTGCGGCATCGCGTGCGGCGCTGGGCTACCTCCGGCGTGGCGCTGGGCCTCGTCGCTGCCGCCAGCATTCTTACCGCGCAACAGGCGCCCCAGTTGAACCGGGTGGTTGCTCAGAACGATTACCCGCTTGTTTCCAGCAAGTTTTCCGAGGCCGATAATGAGCAAGAGGCAACGGTCGTTATAGCAACACCGGAGGCAACGGAGACGCCGGCTGCCACGCCTACACCGTGGGCAACGCCCGATCCACTCAATAGCGGCGGCAGCGTGGCCTTCACACTACGCCTGAATGGAAATAGCGATATCTACGCTCTCTCCATCGGACAGTCGCAGCCCGTGCGCCTCACCGACGATGCGGCTGACGATCGCGATCCGGCCTGGAGTCCGGATGGAGAGCGGCTGGCATTTTCGTCGCACCGTGACGGCAACTGGGATATTTACGTGCTCACACTGGCAAGTGGTCGTCTCCAGCGGCTGACAGAGGATGCAGTGTTCGACGGCGGCGCCAGCTGGTCTCCCGATGGACAGTGGCTAGTATACGAATCATATCATCACGACAACCTAGACCTCTATTTAATCAGCGCCGACGGAGAGCAAGGCCCACTACGCCTGACGCAACATCCGGCGCCCGATTTCTCGCCAACGTGGTCGCCTTCCGGACGGCACGTCGCGTTCACCAGCCTGCGTGGCGGCAATAAAGACCTGTACATTATTTCGCTAGATGAGGCAGCCGACGACGCCGCGCGCAACCTGACTAACTCACCCGACCTGCAAGAAGATCATGCCACGTTTAGCCCAGACGGTTCGGTGATTGCCTACTCAGAAGACAGCACCGGCTTTGAGCTTATCTACGTAATGCCCCTGGCGGGCGCGACGCCCGCCGGCGAACCTGCCGGCAGGGGACAGGGCAGACATCCCACCTGGTCGCCCGACGGTCGCGCCTTGAGCTATATCCATGGGCGCGGTACACAATCTCATCTGATTGCCAGCAGCCTTGACGCCTGGAGCGTGGCCCCGCAGGCTTTCACGACAAACGGTCGCCTGGACGACGCCAACTGGTCGGTGCGCACGCTGCCGGACCCGCTGCCCGACCGTCTGGCAGAAATGAACGAAACGCCGCAAGAACCTTTCTTTGTGGAGACCGTTTTCGCACCACAGGAAGAGGGCGCACCCTATTTCCTACAGGAACTGGCAGTCAACGCTCCCGCCCCCTACCTGAGCGACCGCGTGGACCAGTCGTTCATGGCCCTGCGTGATCTCGTGGAAGAGCAGGCCGGATGGGACTTCCTGGGCGAACTGGACAACCTTTACGAACCGTTGCAGGCGCAACCGTTGCCCGGTCAAACTCCCTATAGTTGGAACAAGGCGGGGCGCGCTTTTGATTACCGCTCCGATCATGCCCTGGCTTCCGAGCCGTTGGTCGAAGTCGTGCGGCAGGATCGCGAATCGGAGATCTACTGGCGCACCTATTTGCGCGCAGCCGATCAGGACGGTACGCAAGGAGAGCCCTTGCGCGACCTGCCATGGGATTTCCGGGCCCGATTTGGCGCCGAGCCGCGTTACTATGATCAGGGCGGAAAGTGGAAGGACGTGGTTCCCAGCGGCTATTACGTCGATTTCAGCACGCTGGCAGCCGATTATGGCTGGCAACCGGCGCCGGCCGAAGATAACTGGCGCACCTATTTCCCGGTTACGAACTACTGGCACTATGAGAAACACCAGGATTTGAACTGGGAACAGGCAATGCTCGAGATATACACGCCCGAAGAGATCCTGTCGGCCTTCAATCCGTAGCCCGCCTGACATGCCAAGCCGCGCTCCACTCCTCCTGCTACACCTCGCCGGCGCCTTGCTGTTGCTCGCCGCGTGTAGCGGCGACATAGCGCCTACGCGCGTTCCGGTAGCCGATACCGCCGTTGTCGCCGGAATGGAAACGCGCATCGCACAGGCTTCTGTGGAAGCCGCGGCGACGCCAGAGACAGAATCCCTACCCGCGGTCACTCCCACTCTCGATCCAAATGACACATCACCAACTGCAACAGTTGTCATGACGCGCTGGCCTACACCGCCCCCAGGTCAGGTTGGCGTCCGCCCCGAAGACGCTCACCTCTTCCGCCAGCCAAGCATCGGGCCGGCAGCGACGCTAGAGTGGCGACCGCCGCCGATGCAGGTGCCTCTTTCTTTACACCCCAAAGATCACTACTGGCTCATGCGACCGTTACCCTCGGGCAGTCGCAATTACGATCTGGAATACTATCCATACGGCAACGACGTTCTTATCGCCGAGTACGCGCCTTATCGTATTCACCGCGGGTTGGACTTTCCTAATCCGCCGGGAACACCCGTGCTGGCTGCGGGAAGCGGAACCGTTGTTCACGCCGGCGCCAAACCAAATCGCACCGATGGCGTCAACTACTACGGCAACACGGTCGTTATCAAGCACGATTGGCAGTGGCAGGGGCAGGACGTTTATACGCTCTACGCGCACACCATGGAGCTGTTCGTCGAAGAAGGGGAATACGTGGAAGCCGGTCAGCTGCTCGCGGGGGTCGGCGCCACCGGCATTGTCAGCGGACCACACTTACACCTAGAGGTGCGCGTGGGGGAGGATCGGCACGCGAACACACGAAACCCTATGCTGTGGATCGCTCCCTATGAAGGTTGGGGAACCCTTGCCGGACGCGTCGTCGACAAAGATGGCAAATTCATCACCGGCGCGCAGGTGTCGGTGCGCCCCATAAATGTGCAAACTGAACGGCGCGATCAGTACACTTATCTAAACTGGGATTTGAAGCCTGACGAGGTATGGCAAGAGAATTTCGTGGTGGGCGACCTGCCCGCAGGGCGCTACGAAGTGACCATCCGTACGGGACAGACGTTCAGACACACGATCGATATTCTGCCGGGGCAGACGAACTTTCTCGAAGTGCAAACGAGCTACGTGTGGTTGCCTCCCACCGCAACGCCCACGGCGACCGTGCCGCCGGATACAACACCTACCCCTGAAATGGTGGACTAATACGCTGCTGAAGCCACTTTGACGATAACCAGACATCCGATTTCGGCTACCGTGGGTAGCTGGGAGAAATCGGATGTCTCCCTAACATCTGGCTACTTTATGATAGCTTGAACCACCGGGCGGCGGCGCGTTTCGTTGTACAGGTAGCGACCCAGTGCATCGGCCACTTTGTCGTCAACGCGCTTGCCATTGTTACTATGCTTCTGAAGCGTGCGCACGACAACCTCTTCCGCACCCTGGAAAAGGTCCTGTGAATCGCGCCCGTCGGCGAAACCGCGGGTAACGAACTCTGGCTTGCCAAGTATCTTGCCGTCACGCGTCGTATCCACGACGACGACGACAAACCCGTTCTCGGACAATACCTCGCGGTCGCGAATCACAGCAGGCCCAATATCGCCAACGCTACTACCCTGCACGTAGATATACCCACCGGGGATTCTCTCTCCGATACTAAGCGAATGCTCGTCAAGCTCCAGGATCGTCCCGTTTTCCACAACAACCATATTCTCGTTGGAAATGCCCAGGTCTCGCGCCAACTTGGCGTGATTCACCAGATGGCGTAACTCGCCGTGGACGGGTATCAGGAACTTGGGCTTGACCAGGTTAATCATCAAGCGCATTTCATCTTGCGAGGCATGACCCGAGACGTGCACTTCCATAATTTGGTCATAGAGGACCTCGGCGCCGCGCTGATAAAGGCGATTGATGATGCGATGGATCATCTCTTCATTGCCGGGGATGGGATGGGCAGATAACACAACCGTATCCCCTTCCTCGATGCTCATGTGACGGTGACGACCCGTCGCCAGACGCGCCAACACAGCCCCCGGTTCACCCTGGGACCCGGTCGCCATGATCACGACCTTGCTGTTAGGGTAGTTCTTGACCTCGTGCATGTCGATGAGCAGATCATCCGGGAGGTCCAAATATCCTAGCTCGCGGGCCATCTTCGTGTTCTTGCGCATGGAGCGCCCGGTGATCGCCAGCTTGCGCCCGTGCGCCTCAGCCGCCCGGACGACTTGCTGAATGCGCGAAATGAGCGAAGCAAAGGAAGCGATAATGATGCGCCCCTTGGCATTGCGGAACAACTCATCGAAGGCAGCCGTTATCACACGCTCCGAACGCGTCCAACCAGGGCGTTCTGAATTGGTGCTATCGGCTAACAGCGCCAGAACCCCTCGCTGCGAGAATTCGGCCAGTTTAGCGAAATCGGGCGGCCAGCCGTCAACCGGCGTGTGGTCGAACTTATAGTCACCCGTGTGCACGATCAGGCCCACGGGCGTCGTAATGCCATAGCCCACACAATCGGGAATACTGTGCGCGACGTGGAAAGGCTCAATATTAAAGCTACCTATCCTGAAATTGAAACCGGCCTGGATCGTCTTGAGATTGACCTGGTTCAGCAACCCCGCCTCGCGCATCTTCACTTCGATTAAACCGATAGTCAAGGGCGTGGCATAGATTGGTGCGTCTATGTCCTGCATCAGATGTGGCAGGGCGCCCACGTGATCTTCGTGCCCGTGCGTAATCAGCACCGCCCGGATCTTCTCCCGCTTATCCATAATGTACTGATAATCGGGAATGATATAGTCGATGCCCAGCATATCATTCTCGGGAAACATGATGCCGGCATCAATAATCAATATTTCGTCTTCGTATTCCAATACGGTCATGTTTTTGCCCACCTCGCCGCATCCGCCCAGGGGGACAATTTTTAGTTTTGAAGCCATTTTTCCTCTAACCTGACATGAAAATTAATCGGCTCTCTCACCCCTCCCAGATCTCCGATTCGAACCACGATCTTTCGGGAGCGTCGTGTCGCTACCTGCCATGTTACCATCGTCTCGAGCCCAGTCGACGCTTTGTACGCTTCGGACGGTCGTCGGGAACGAACCTGATAAGAGCGTACCTATTGGGCAGCCGCACGAGCGATCACATCCGCTCAGGTGTGACAACGTCGTGCAACTGCACTCAGGTCGGCAGCCCAGTTATTGTACGTCGTGCCGGCGGCCCGGTCAAAACTGGAGTTGTAACCAGATCA
>CAYSMQ010000195.1:0-9065 GCA_964432035.1 uncultured Ardenticatenaceae bacterium | reverse complement strand
TCGTCGTGGGTACAATGTTTTCTGCTGCTGCACGCCCGCGACGCCACTTCTTGCTCGGCCCGTCGACGATGGCCTGCGAGGACGTGTAGGCGTGAATCGTGGTCAACGTGGCCTTACGAACGCCGATATGTCGTCCTAGTACCTCCACGACAGGGGTGATGGAGTTAGTGGTACAGCTGGCGCAGGAGATAATGCGTTCGTCGAGGTTGGTTTCGCCAACGCCGTGCACCATGGTCATGACTTCCGGGCTCTTGCTTGGCGCGGAGAGAATGACCCGCTTGGCGCCGGCGTTGAGGTGCTTTTCCATGCCTTCAAGCGTGGTGAAAACACCTGTGGATTCGATCACCAGCCCGACGTCCAATTCGTCCCACGGTAGATCTTCAGGGTTCTTCTCATGGAACACGGGATATTTCTCGCCGTCGACAATGAGATGTTTGTCGTCATGGGTAACTTCGCGATCGTAGCGACCGTAAACCGTGTCGTATTTCAGTAGATAGGCCAAATTGTCGTTTGGCACCAGGTCGTTGACGGCAACAACATCCAGGCCCGGCGTATCCAGGATGATCTTAAATGTGGCGCGCCCGATGCGGCCTAGTCCGTTAATTGCGATTCTCATGTTTGCCTCCTATGGCATACTATGTAGGGTGATTCGTAGACGATGGTCATCCAGTGTGCGACAACCGGCTGCGGGCCGGCGCCGGTTGTGGTAGCCTCCTTGTCAATACCTATTTGTACTTTGACGGGCATACATTAGACTTGCGTAATAGCTGGGTGAGAATCTGTTGAACAACGACATGAAGCGACCTTGCCTTTACTCACTTGCCACTATTTCGCGGATTCAGTATACTAAGGGAAGCAGCACATGCGGGATACTACAACAAAACTTTTAGGAGAGAGAAAATGAGAGTATCATGCCTGCAGGAGAACCTGGCTAAAGGACTTAACATTGTCGGTCGGGCCGTTAGCACCCGTTCTACCCTTCCCGTTCTGGCAAACGTGCTTCTCTCCACAGATGAAAACCGCCTGAAACTATCGGCGACCAACTTGGAGATTGTGATTACCTGTTGGATCGGCGCCAAAGTCGACGAAGAGGGAGCGACGACCGTTCCGGCGCGCACGTTCGCCGATCTCGTTGGCGCCCTGCCTCAGGAGCAGGTGCACATGGAGTTGGCCGAGGAAACTGAAACGTTACATGTCTCATGCGCGCGGACCGAGGCTAATATCAAGGGCATCGACGCCCAGGAATTTCCGCTTGTGCCCGAGGCAGAGGGGGATAGCCGCATCCGTCTGGATGCGCCCCTCTTCAAAGAGATGATCAGTCAGGTTACGTTCGCCGCCGCCACTGACGATGCGCGCCCTACGTTGACGGGTATTTACACGCACTTTGAAGGCGATACGATCACAATGGCTGCCACCGACGGCTTCCGGCTTTCACGACGATCGGCGCAATTCCCAGGCTATGTGGAGAAACCGCGTACTGTTATCATTCCCGCTCGCGCCCTCGACGAATTGGCCCGCGTCATGAGCGACGACGTCGAAGAGTTCTATCTCATGATGCCAGAAGAGCGCAATCAAATCGTCTTCGATCTGGAGACGGTCGTGCTCGTTTCTCAGCTCATTGACGGCAACTTTCCCGATTTCGAATCCGTCATTCCCAAGCAACGGAAAACGCGCACCGTATTGCAGACTGCATCCTTGCTCAAGGCTGCCAAGACGGCCGATATCTTTGCCCGCGAAGCAAGCCACACGGCGCGCATTCACATCGAGCCCGGCAATGAAATGTCGAGCGGCTACGCCGTCATCAGCGCCACCAGCGTTGAGACGGGGGACAATGAAGCGCAGGTCGATGCCGAGGTTGACGGCGAAGCCGTGGAGCTGAGCTTCAACGTCAAGTATCTAACGGACGTGCTCTCTGTAGTCGGCACGCCGCAGGTGGCATTGGAGACAACCTCGTCGGTGGAGCCAGGCGTGGTAAAATCGGTGGGTGAAGACGACTTTCTGCATATCATAATGCCCATGCAGTTTGGGCGTTAGTGCTCACAACTTTATGAGCCTCAGAGAATTTATAGAACAGGCTGCGGCGAGTGGCGACCTGCTGTCCATCACTCGACCGGTTAGCGTGCGACATGAACTGGCGAACGTGGCCCATGCCCTGGAGGGGCGCGTCGTTCTTTTCGAAAACATTGTCGATTATCCGGGCTGGCGCATCGTTTCGGGCCCTTGCGCTGACCGTCGCTATTTCAGCATGGCCCTCGGCGTACCGGTGGATCAGCTTCTACACCGGCTTGCCACCGCGCTTGACGCTCCCCAACCGCCGCCGTTGGTGACCGAAGCGGCCTGCCAGGAAGTAGTGCTTGAAACATTTGATCTGAACGACTTGCCCATCCTCTTGCACCTGCCCCAGGATGCCGGCTACTATGTCGCCAGCAATGTGGTTATTACGCGTGATCCGGATTTCGGGCGCAACATGAGTTACCATCGGCTGCTGCGCCTGGACGACCGCCACTTCACGGCGCGCATTATCGAGCGGCGCGGCACACACACCGCATTGGGCAAGACCGAAGGGGATTTGCCCATCGCCATCTGCATCGGCGTCTCGCTTGCAACGCACCTCGCGGCCTCTATGGGACCCCCACCCGGCGTAGACGAATTATCAATCGCCCACGCGCTGGCGCCGACGCCGTTGGTAAAGTGCATCACCAACGATCTGGAAGTACCGGCGGGCGCCGAAATCGTTCTAGAAGGGCGTATCACGCACCGTACACATCGCGAAGGTCCCTTTATGGATCTCACCGAGACAATGGACATCGAGCGCGACCAACCGATCATCGAGATCGACCTCATCACGCACCGGCGAAACCCCATTTACCACGCCCTTTTGCCCGGCGGATTGGAGCACAAGCTGCTCATGGGCATGCCTAAGGAGCCGACCATCTTTGCAGAAGTAAACAAGGTCACACGTTGCACGGGCGCTGCCATCACGCCGGGTGGCGCTTCCTGGTTACACGCCGTCGTGCAAATCGACAAGCAGGGTCCCGACGATGGCGCCAAAGCGGTCGAAGCCGCCTTCCGCGGACACGGTTCGCTAAAGCACGTCTGGGTCGTCGACGACGACGTCGACATCTACGATCCTGCTCAGGTCGAGTGGGCGATGGCGACTCGTTTCCAAGGGGACCGCGACCTCCATATCTTTCCGGATCAACCAGGCAGCTCACTCGATCCCTCCGGCATGCACGTGCCGGGAGAAAAGAGCCGCACAACCAAGATGGGCTTTGACTGCACCATCCCCTTGGGCGTCGACCGCCAAAAGTTCTTGAAGGGCCGCTACGGCGATGTCGAACTTGAGCACTATCTAGAGCCACAGAAAAACAGAGAATAATTCCATGCCTCAAACAATTGAGCTGAACGACGAACAAAGGGCCATGTTAGAGGGCCGGCAGGGGTTGGCGCGCCAGATGGCCATGCGCCTGGTGCTAGATCTCGCCGCCGCGGCAGGTGCTACCGAGTTACAGCCTATCTCCAGCGCCCACCTTTCGGGCGTCTCTCCGCTCACCGGCGGGCTGGGCCTACGTCGCTTTCTGCAGCGCCTAACACAAGACGAATCGGCGACCGTTGTCGTGCCCACGACACTGAACGCCGCCGGTTGCGACGCGCAGCGCTTTGCCCAAATGCGCATCGTAGCGCCCGATTTCCTGGAACATAGCCAGGAAATCATCGGTTATTATGAACAGCTTGGCGTGCGCCCCATCCAATCTTGCATTCCGTACGAGTGGGAAGGCATCACCCATCCCGGGCCGGCAGCCTGGTCTGAATCAAACGCCATCTGCTTCGGCAATTCATATTGTGGCTTGCTCACCAACCGGGATTCAGGCCTGTCCGCGCTTGCCAGCGCGCTTACGGGCTACACACCGCGTTATGGCTTGCTTGAAGAAGCGGCGCGGCGGCCCAATTTGCAGGTCACCGTCAGCGCCGCTCTGCACGATCCCGCTGACTTTTCGATCCTCGGCGACTGGATCGGCAAACAGTTAAACTCTTCATGGTCACTACCTTTTGGACCCGTTCCATTGATCGAGGGTTTGGCAGACGACGTAAACCACGAACAAAGAAAAGCGCTGGCTGCGGCAGCGGCAAACTTCGGTTGCGCCCTGCTCTATCTGTCGACAGACGACGGTGACATCCCTGAGCCGGCGTTCGAAGGCCACCTCACCTTCGACGAGGATGCGCTGGCAGCGCGCTACGAGGCGCTGCAACCGCGCGCGCCCGTCTCGCTGGTGACGATTGGTTGCCCCCAGGCATCCGTCGGCGAGCTACGCGCCGTGGCTCAACTGCTAAAAGACAAACGAGTGCGGTCTGATCCCGCGGGGCCGGGTGATGCGCCGCCCCTTTGGGTATTCACGTCTAGCGCAAATCGCGCCATTGCCGAGAAGACCGGCCTGGCCCAGATCATTGAAGGGAGCGGCGCCCTCTTGCTGGAAAACACCTGTCCCGAGGTCGTGCCTTATGATCAGAGCTGGGTACACCACATACTCACAAACTCCATGAAAGCCGAACACTATATCAAGTCTGGCCTTAACGGCATTCCCACGTCGGTCATGCGCTTGGCAGATTGTGTGGGGTTGGCGACCGGGGAGTGGAGATTGGAGACTGGCGATTGGGGATTGGAGATTGGAGATTCGGAGCCCGACACCTCTACGCCTCCACATCCCCACAGCTCTACAATTGCACAGCCCGACACCTCTACAGACCACAAACCACACTCCACACTCTACATAGGTCGCGGTCTCCCCTCCCAGGATGACTTCTCCGTCACCGGCGAGGCCTTTGTAACGGACCGTCCCATTACTTTGCTCGGCTTTGTCAACCGCCGCACCGGCGTAATTGAGGAACCCGGTCACCCGGCGCACGGGCAGAGTTTGGCTGGTAAGATTGCCATTTTTCCCAAAGGAACGGGGTCGACGGTTGCGCCTTACGTCCTACTAGAACTTTACTATCGGGGCATGGCGCCTATTGCCATCGCCAACACTGACATTGACCAACAGACCGCGCCAGCTTGTTCTCTGGAGAGTATACCGTACGCTTATGGCTTTGACGCCGGCATAATCTCGAATCTTAGGACCGGCGACACTGTCCGCCTGCTGCGCCAGGGTGACCGTGTCACGCTGACCCGCTTGTAGAGTAGAGCTGAATGGCCGACAATAGGTTGGCATCTGCCGGCGTACAATAGGTTCACACACCGGCTCGGTGCCTGCTGTTCCACTTCTCAAAGGAGCTGAATGACTGCAGAAGTTCTCGACATTTTACTGGCCATCGCCATCGTAATTTTCGCCGCTAAATTGGGCGGTTACGTCACAAATCGCTTCGGACAACCGTCCGTTCTGGGGGAACTCCTTGCCGGCATCATCCTGGGACCTACTGTATTAGACATGCTGCACGTCTGGCCCGTTTTTCAGGCGACCGAAGCGACCGAGGAAGCCGTGAAGATCTTGGCGGAGCTGGGAGTCATCATCCTCATGCTGCTGGCAGGTCTCGAACTACACCTGGAGGAGTTGTTACAGTCTAGTCGAGTTTCCGCACTCGCCGGGATACTGGGTGTATTGGTTCCATTAGGCCTGGGCTATGGTATCTCTATACTTTTCGGGTTGGGCGGCGTTGCCGCGCTATTCATGGCTCTCACCCTGGCAGCGACAAGCGTCAGCATCTCCGCACAAACGCTCATGGAGCTTGGCGTCTTGCGCAGTCGCGTTGGCCTGGCACTGCTTGGCGCAGCCGTGTTCGACGACATATTCGTCATTCTCATCCTGTCTATCAGCATCGCCTTTGTCGGTGGAACGGGCGGCGGCCTTGTCACCGTAGGCGCCACCGTACTGGGCATGGTCGCTTACCTCGTGCTCGCCGTGGCCATCGGTTACTGGCTACTTCCACGCGCCATAAGCATTGTCGACCGCCTTCCTATCAGCCGCGGCGTATTAGCCTTTACCCTGGTTTCCTGTCTGCTATATGCCTGGGCTGCCGAGGTCCTGGGCAGTATGGCAGCCATTACAGGCGCCTTTCTGACGGGTCTGTTCATTGGTCGCACTCCTTTCCGGGGCCAGATCGAACAGGCGATTGCCACGATGGCATACGGCTTTTTCGTACCCATCTTTTTTGTAAACATTGGACTTGAAGTCAATATGCGCGCCATTGGTGGTAGCGCTTTGTGGTTCGCCGTCGCTATCACGCTAATCGCCGTCGTTAGCAAGCTGGCCGGCAGCGGCATCGGCGGCCTGCTCGGAGGATTTAGTCCTAAACAATCACTGCAGCTGGGCATAGGTATGATTTCCCGCGGCGAAGTTGGCTTGATCGTCGCTTCTTTCTCGCTCTCTGCTGGTTATTTGCAAGCGGACGATTTTTCTGTCGCCGTATTCATGGTTATCATCGCCACACTGGTGACGCCGCCTTTGTTACGGGCTGTATTTGCCGAGGACGACGGCCATGAAACGGTGCGCATTTCCCAACCAGAGGAGGTCTGAGCAAACCTTATGTACCATATGGTGATTTTAATCGTGAACAACCTTGATCAGTGTCCCGACGTGCTAGACGCCTGGGAAGCAGCCGAGCTGCCCGGCATTACCATCCTGGAGAGCACCGGACTGGGTAATATTCGCCAAGCCGGTATTCGCGACGACGTGCCGTTGATGCCCAACCTCTCCGATCTATTGCGGTCCAAGGAGCACCATCACCGCACCCTATTCACTGTCGTGGAAGGCGAAGAGAAGGTAGACGAGATCGTTGCCATTTCTCAGGAGATACTCGGAGATCTGGAGCAACCGGAAAATGGCGTGCTCTTTGTCTTGCCCGTGTCCCGCGTTGTGGGCTTTCACGGCGCACAGGCCCGCGCGCGGGGCGATTGACCGGCATATGAGCGACGCCGAACGGCCGCCTCTGTCAGTCGACCGTACAAACACCGTGCTCTATTGCCACAACTGGCGCGACACGGTGGAATTCTATCGCGGCAAGCTACGCCTGCCGATCGAATTTGAGAACGATTGGTTCGTAGAATTCCGTCTCACGCCTGACTCGTATTTGAGCATCGCCGACAGCCGGCGGGCGACCATCCGACCGGTGCACGGCCAGGGCATGACGTTAACCCTGCGCGTTCCCGACATCAACGCGGTGCAGACCAAGCTGCGGCGCCTTGGCGTAGAATTGACCCCTATTCGCCGCAAATGGGGAGCCCTGCTCTTCTACTGTCACGATCCTGAGGGCCATCGCCTGGAATTCTGGCAGGCAATCGAACCGGGGCAAACTTCCTAGTCAAGACGGCTGTTTGCGCTATCGCAAAGACGCTCCCATCCTCGTTAGTTAAACTCAACCCATAGTCACCACTCCAGAGTCCTCTTGGACTTCGTTTCTGTTCCTGTTACTAGGAGCAACTGATTTAACGCAAGGAGAAAAGAATATGGAGTTGAGCAATAAAACATTTACTCGGACCAGGGCCATCGTGGCCTTGTTCGTCATTCTTTTGCTGACAGCAGTCCTTTATGCTGGCTGCCGGCGCGGTGAGGGAGACGCCGATGACGCCGTGGGAGATGTGGGCCTGTCGGCAGACGCATCGGCCATCGCAGAGGCGCGTGGGCTTACGCCCGACGACGTCGCCGCCGCGCTAAAGACGTACACGCCCACCGGCGTCCATGACGAGTACATCATGTTTGCCTCCGGCGGTCACGCCGGACAGGTCTACGCCGTCGGCATGCCGTCCATGCGCATTCTAAAGCAGATCGCCGTCTTCACACCCGAGCCATGGCAAGGATATGGTTATGGCGATAGCAATACGATGGCCTTACTCGAGGACGGCTATGTGAACGGTGATCCCCTGACCTGGGGCGACACACACCACCCCGCCCTTAGCGAGACCGAAGGCGACTATGACGGACAGTACCTCTTCATTAACGACAAAGCCAACGCCCGCATCGCTACCATCGACCTGCGCGACTTCGAAACCAAACAAATCGTAAAGAATCCCATAGCTATCAATGATCACGGCGGCACCATGGTTACGCCGGACACCGAGTGGATCATCGAGGGTGGACAATATGCGGCTCCTCTGGGATGGGAGTACAGTTCGCTGGACAACTACGCAGAAGAGTATCGCGGCATGGTCACAATCTGGAAGTTTGATCGTGATTCCGGTCGCATCCTTCCCGAAGAATCTTTCGCCATGGAGCTGCCCCCTTACTGGCAAGATCTTTGTGACGCAGGCAAGCTGGTCAGCGATGGCTGGGTTTTCTGCAATTCTTTTAACACAGAAATGGCCACGGGCGGCGTCGAATCCGGCGAGCCCCCCTTCGAGTCCGGTGCTTCGCAACGTGACATGGACTATCTGCACGTCATCAACCTGGAGCGCGCTGTCGAGGTGGCACAGGCCGGTAATACAGTTGATGTCAATGGCTTCCCGGTCCTGTCGCTAGACACCCTTCTTGAGGAAGAGCTTCTTTACTTCGTGCCTGAGCCCAAAAGCCCACACGGCGTGGATATCAGCCCTGGCGGTGAGTACTTCGTCATTTCCGGCAAGCTTGATCCCCACACCACTGTCTACAGCTTCGACAAAATTCAGGAAGCGATCGCCAATCAGGACTATGAACTAGATGAGTACGGCGTGCCTGTGCTTAACTTCGATAGCGTTTTGGAAGCGCAAGTTGAGCTGGGCCTTGGGCCGCTACACACGCAATTCGACGACAAGGGGTACGCCTACACCAGTCTATTCCTGGACAGCGCCGTGGCTCGTTGGACCCTGGGCGGTCCCTACTCCGACCTAAACGAGGATCCTGACTGGTCCCTCGTGCACAAGACCAGCGTCCACTACAATGTGGGCCACATTGCCGCCGCGGAAGGTGACACGGTGAGCCCCGACGGCAGATACCTCGTCTCACTGAACAAGTGGGCCGTCGATCGTTTTGCCGACGTTGGCCCGTTGCTGCCGCAGAACTTCCAGCTATTGGACATTAACACACCGGGAGCCAACATGCCGCTGCTCTACGACATGCCTATCCCCGACGGTGAGCCACACTACGCCCAGATTATCAAGG
>CAYSMQ010000194.1:0-9076 GCA_964432035.1 uncultured Ardenticatenaceae bacterium | reverse complement strand
ATTCCTTGTTCCACGTTGCCGGACCAAGCATAACTATAGCCAAGAGCTTTACGAACGAGTGCCAATGTGGTCACTGTTATTTCGGTAGGCGAAGGGTACATGCCATCGAGGTTAGAGGATGGGCGCACGGTTGCCCACCTCTAGATCAGACGTCGCGCGAATGCGAACCTTGGCGGGTAAGCTTGCCAATCAGTGGTAAGTAGAAAGATGATGGCGACGGATAAGACGCGTCTGGATGTTGTTGTCTGTGGGCGAAGCGACTGGGGCGTCAAGGAAGGCCCAAAGAGTTCATGTCGAAACGGGCGAATACGTATCTGAGCCGCTCCCGCAAACGTAGGTCGACTTTAGGGCCGTCCTTGAAGGTGGAAACTATCAGAGAACAGCCCTCGCGGCTCATTGGGAAAAGCCCGGCATAGATATGTACAAGGAATGCCTAATTTTCTCGAGAAGAACCATTTATTGCGTCGAGATGTGCGTGCGAGCGAACGAACCAGACGCTTGCAACCGTTACAAGCGCTAACAACGCCGCAATGACGAGGGCGCCTGTTGGCGCAAAGGTGGAGGCGTCGATGGATGACAAGCTGACTGCAGTCGGATCTTGTGGCGTGAAGGCAATGTTGCTTATGGCGCCACTTCCGAGAAAGTCGAGCTCAACGCGGCGTACGCCTTCGACCTGAATGGGCAGGTTTTCGTAACTGTTGTCGCCGTAGCCAGAGGGGTTTTGCGTGTCGAGCAAGTTCGTGCCCGCGACGTCACCATAGGTTTCGATGGTGAGGTTTTCCTCTGATTCCTGGTCGAGCGCTTCAACGTAGTCGACCCTGACGGGTTCACTAAATATAAAGGTGATCGTTCCACCGCTATCGTCGTCATTCGGAACACCGTCTATAAATCCATCGCCGTTTCCGTCGCCAACGGTGGGCATGATCAACACATTGCCGTGTTCCATACAGTTCTCGCCGATCTGGCCGACCTCACCACCGTCGCCCGTGCCCGGTCCACCACCAGCACAGGTTTCATTTGGGCTACCAATGTCGAAGTCGACTCCAGGGGGCGCGTCGCTGGGAAAAATGGCGGCAACGCCTGAAGCGCTTTGGACTTGGACGGTAACACTGATGCCGGTCAAACTATGATACTCGTCGTCGATCACCTGACCACTGGTGAGTGGGTTGCCGTCGGCGTCTTGTTCCCAATCAAGGATCACCTGGTCGGCGGCGGCGACAACTGAGGTGAAGAAAGCCATGACTAAAATGCCGACAACTATTAACGACACGATGCGCCTTCGGACACGACTCTTGTACATTTTTCCTCCTAGATTTGCAGATTCTGTGTATTGATGAGACTTGGACCCTGCTGGTTCAGTGATTCCAAACGCAAAAACTCTTAGAGAGAAGCTGAGGCTTCCGCTTTTCGGCTGAAGCCAAATCGTCCTTAAAGGCGCTCAAAACCGGCTTGTTAGGTCGTGTTTGCCCAGAAAACCGTCTTAGTGAGGATGTAGACGATGATTCGGGCCGACGACTTCCGGTGGGATCTACATTTAGAATGCCTGTGACTGATGGTCCATGATAGCACAAACAGTAATAGGTGTTTCTTTCGTTTGAGCTTACAGTTCGGACCGGTCTTCGACTGGTAGACTACCGTCTGACTTTTGCAACGGTGACACGACGTTACAAAGCAGGGTGCGGGACCCAAGCGGCTTGTCCGTAAGGAGTACTGTAAGCTGTGATCTCTAGAGTTGCAAACTAGTCGGAAACAGCATCGCAGACGGCGAGGCGCGCCGGTGCGGCCGGTGGAAAGATCACGGGCGCAGGGGCGGCGGTTTCTTGCTTCTATATTGCCCTCATGCGTGCCAGAGTGCGGTGCGGGAAGCGTTGCATCCGCTGCAGGAATTGCCGTTTAAAGTGGAGCTTGATGGGTCGAAGGTTATCTTCAATTACCAACGCTGACCGGGCAACGCCTCCTGTAATGTGGTCTGTTAGGCATCTGTCATATGCTTCAAATGATGGTGCTGAGGCCCATTCTCGTTAACACCAATGTTTTTTGACAAAGCAGCCGGAACAGGCATAGCCGGAGAGCATCCATTATGAGAATTCTAGTCATTGCCCCTCAACCGTTCTTTGAGCCTCGCGGCACGCCCATTAGCGTATTTCAGCGTATGCACGGCCTGTCGAAATTGGGGTACGACGTCGACCTGCTTACCATTCACGTGGGGGCGGATGTAGAGATTCCGGACGTCACCATTCACCGCACGGTTTCCATACCGTTTATTAAGAAGGTGTCGATTGGACCGTCGGCGGCGAAATTGTTTCTCGACGTCTTGCTGTTTTTTCAGGCGATTATGATGTTGGTTCGTAAGCGCTACGATGTTATTCACTCGCATGAAGAGGCAGCCTTCTTTTCAATGGTCCTGGGGTTCATTTTCCGTGTGCCTCATGTCTATGACATGCATTCAAGCTTGCCGCAGCAACTGGAGAACTTCGATTCGGGACGGTCGAAGTACAATAAGCGGCTCTTCGTGCGGCTTTTCCAATTTCTAGAACGGATGGTGCTAAAGTCGTGCGCCGTTGTGTTGACTGTTGGCGTGGATCTGGAAGAGTACGTTAAGGAGATTGTGCCGCAGGCGAATGAAATCCGTGTGGAGAACACGGCGATTCATAATCTGGTGCAGCCAGACCAGGCGTCTGTGGAACAGCTGCGCGAGCGGCTGGCGTTGGGCGATAGACCTGTGGTTGTTTACACGGGCAATCTTGAACCTTATCAGGGCATTGATCTTCTTTTCGCGAGCATGCAGTTGTTGATTGGAGCGTATCCAGAGTTGTCCTTGCTCATCGTGGGCGGCACGGAGCTGATGATCGAGAAGTACCGGCAACGAGCAGGGGAGATGGGCCTGAGCGATAATGTTGTCTTTGTAGGCACGGTGCCGGTTACGGAAGCGTTGGAGTATTTGGAGCTGGCAACGCTGCTGGCCTCGCCCAGGACGGAGGGGTTGTCGGTGCCGCTAAAGCTCTACTCGTATCTTTATTCGGGAAAGCCGGTGGTGGCCACGAACATCTATGCTCACACGCAGTCGTTGACCGATGAGCGGGCAATGCTGGTGGAAACGGCGCCGTCAGACTTTGCAGACGGAATGCGCCGTTTGCTAGATGACGGCGCGCTATGCAGAGCGTTGGGTGAGAATGGGCGCGCGTATGTGGAAGAGGCTTTTTCGATGGGCGCGTACCTGACGAAGCTGGAGCATGCATTTTTGTCGGCGACGCTGTCGCGGTCGGTGGATGAGGTGGCGACGGCGATGGGGGAAGCGCACGCGCAACCGCCGGCTTTGTCGGGGAATTGATTGTAGGGAACGGTCTGATTAAGTGAAACGATGTACGTAAGTGAAACGACGTGCCGTGGCGTGCGACGATGACCTACGAGAGCTTGAGTGCAGGTAACTGAAATAGAATGTGTGGAATTTGTGGTATTGTGCATCTGGGCGGCGGGGAGAAAGGGCAACCTTCGGCTGCCTTGTTGGAGGCAATGAACGGGACGTTGCGGCACCGCGGGCCGGACGGTAGCGGTAGCTATCTGGGGCCGGGCGTGGGGCTGGCGATGCGGCGCTTGAGTATTATCGATCTGGAGACGGGGGAGCAACCGATTGCCAACGAGGACGGGTCGGTGTGGGTCGTGTTCAACGGCGAGATATATAACTTTCGGGAGTTGCGGGAGCAGCTTGAGCGTAAGGGGCACGTGTTCCAGACGGCCACGGACACGGAAGTGATCGTTCACGCCTATGAGGAGTACGGCGACGGGTGTGTGGAGCACTTTAACGGCATGTTTGCTTTCGCGCTATGGGACGAATCGCGTCGCAGGCTGCTGCTGGCGCGGGATCGGCTGGGCATCAAGCCGCTATATTACTATTTGTCGGCGAATGAATTGGTGTTTGGTTCGGAGCTGAAGGCGGTTATCAGCCATCCGGCGGTGCCGCGGGAGATCGATTTCGGGGCGCTGAATCAGTTTTTGACGATAGAGTATATTCCGGCGCCACGCACGATATTTAAGGACGTGCAGAAGCTGCCGCCTGGGCACCGGCTGGTTGTGGAGGGGGACAATGCGCGTGTCGAGCCGTACTGGCGTATTCCGCACGCGCCTGTCAGGGGCAGCGAGCAGGAATGTGTTGAGCGGCTGAGGGAACTGATCCGCGATGCGGTGGAAATGCGCATGGTGGCGGATGTGCCGTTGGGCGCTTTTCTCAGCGGTGGAATCGATTCGAGCACGATTGTGGCTTTTATGAGCCAGGCGTCGACGCAGGCGGTGCGCACGATTTCCATTGGGTTTGATGACGCCACGTATAATGAGCTGCCGTATGCCAGAATGGTGGCGGAGCACTTTGGCACGAATCACTACGAGGAGGTTCTGCAGTCGGACATCGCGGGAATGGCGGTGCGCCTGGTGCAGCACCTGGATGAACCGTTTGGAGACTTCTCGATATTTCCCACATACTTGGTGTCTGAGGCGGCGCGCAAGTTTGTAAAGGTGGCCTTGTCCGGAGAATGGGGAGATGAGATCTTTGCCGGCTATGACACATACGTGGCGCAGGGGGTGGCGGCACGCTACGAGCGCTGGATGCCGGGCGTGTTGCGGCGGCGCGCGTTGCCCTGGCTTATGAACATGGTGCCGCCCCAACCGGAGAAGAAGGGTCTCGTGAACAAAGCGAAGCGCTTTGTGGAGGGGGCGGCGCTGCCGTCTGAGTTGCAACACACGCGCTGGATGATGTTCATGAACGAGAAGGAGCGGCGCGCGCTGTATAGGCCGGCCGTCTATGAGGCGCTTAATGGGAACTCGCCCGAGGCGCTCATGGGCGCCTATTTTGACGAGGCGGCGGACTTTGACCAGATGGCGCAGCAGCAGTATGTAGACGTGAAAACGTATCTGGTGGATGACATCCTGACCAAGGTTGACCGCATGAGCATGGCCGTGTCCCTAGAGGCGCGGGTGCCGTTGCTCGACCATCGTATTGTGGAGTTTGCCATGAACCTGCCGCCGCAATTGAAGTTGCAGGGTGGACGGACGAAGGTGTTGTTGCGTAAGGCGGTGGGCGACATGCTTCCGGCGCCCGTGTTGGATAAGCCGAAGGAGGGCTTTAGCATCCCTCTGAAGCACTGGCTGCGTGAGGATTTGCGGCCGCTGATGACGGATTTGCTGGCGCCGGATACGGTGTTGCGGCGGGGGTATTTTGAGCCGGCGACGGTGGCGCAGTGGGTTGACGAGCATTTGGCGCGACGGGCCAACCATAGCCATCGTCTGTGGGCGCTGATGGTCTTTGAGTTGTGGCATCGTCATGTGATGGACCTGAGTGAAACGGCATGAACAGTGAGATTAGCGAGTATTGGAACGAGCATATTCACGATTTGGAGATTGCCACGCACCCGGTGGGCTCGATGGGGTTCTTCGCGGAATTGGATGAGTATCGCTTTGATAAGCTACGCTATCTGCCGCAGCTGGTAGACTTTGGTGGCTATGAGGGGCAGACGGTGCTGGAGGTCGGTTGTGGGGTGGGCATCGATCTGGTGCGCTTCGCGCGAGGGGGCGCGCGGGTGACGGGTATTGACCTGGCTGAGGTTTCGATCGAGCTGGCGCGACAGTATTTTGAGGGCGAGGGGCTGCAGGCCGATTTGCGGGTGATGGATGGGGAAGCGATGGCCTTTGATGATGATAGTTTTGACGTAGTGTACGCCCATGGAGTGTTGCAGTATACGGGGAACGCGCGGGCCATGGTGGGGGAGATTTATCGCGTCTTGAAGCCGGGCGGTCGGGCGATTTTGATGGTTTACAATAAGTATTCGTGGCTGAATGGGCTGTCGAAGCTGATGAAGGTGGAGCTGGAGCACGAGGACGCGCCGGCGCTACGAACCTATTCGATCGGGGAGTTTAAGCGACTGTTGCGGCCGTTTGCAGCGGTGGAAATTGTCCCCGAACGGTTTCCGGTCGAGTCGCGTCTGCACAGAGGGCTCAAGGGCGCGTTGTACAATCGTTTTTTTGTAGGGGCCTTTAATGCGCTGCCCAGAGGGCTGGTGCGCCCGCTGGGTTGGCACCTGATGGGGTTTGCTCAGAAGGAGCCGGTGAAATCCGGCGCCGAGAAATCCGATTTCTTGGAGCGTTCGCGATGAGCCGCAAGCGCTATGACGTGCTGGTGATTGGGGGCGGGATTACGGGCGCCTGCGTGGCCTGGGACGCGACGTTGCGTGGGTTAAGCGTGGCGCTCGTAGAGCGTGATGACTTTGGCGCGGCGACGTCGGCCAATAGCTTGAAGACCGTGCATGGCGGGTTGCGCTATTTGCAGGATGCAGACCTGGCCCAGGTGCGCAAGATGGTGCGCGAGCGGCAGGCGTTCTTGCGCATTGCGCCGCACCTGGTGCGACCGCTGCCCTGTCTGATGCCGACTTACCGGGGCAGCATCATGCGCCACAAAGCGGTGATGGGCGCAGCTTTGAAGCTGAATGATTTGCTGAGCATTGATCGCAATTGGGCCATGGATCCGGCGCGCCGGCTGCCGGCAGGGCGAGTTTTGAGTCGCGAGGCGTGTCTGGCGCTCTTGCCGGGGGGCGCTAGAAATCCGATTTCTCCAACCTGGCGGCAGCCAGACGAAACCTGGATTTCTGATGACTCCACTAACATTAGCGGCGGCGTGCTATGGTATGATGCGCAGATGCATAATACGGAGCGTATGCTGCTTTCGTTTCTGCTTTCGGCGGCGCGGCGCGGGGCGCACCTGGCGAATTATACGGGGGTGGTGGGCCTTTTGCGTGAGGGTCGGCGCGTGGTGGGCGCAGAGGTGGAAGAGCGATTGACGGGGCGGCGGACCCAGGTTCGCGCCCGCGTGGTGGTCAACGCGGCCGGTCCATGGGT
Source organism: uncultured Ardenticatenaceae bacterium (assembly GCA_964432035.1). Lineage (GTDB taxonomy): Bacteria > Chloroflexota > Anaerolineae > Promineifilales > Promineifilaceae > JAAYYY01. The sequence goes on along the minus strand of CAYSMQ010000194.1, from coordinate 2,194 downwards.
AGATGAGGTGCTGGGGGCCCGGACGGATGGGGACTCTCTTTTTAATCGTTCGCTGGCTCTGAATCTGGTGACGCGACGGATCGGGGGGCAGCAAGCGGGGGGAGGAGAGGTGGCGCTGGGGTTGAATAGCCACTATATCGACGAGAGCGGGGAGGAACGGTCGCGGGTGTTGTTCATCGCGCCGTGGCGCGCGTATTCGCTTGTGGGCACGTTGCACTTGCCGGAAAATGGCAAGGTGAGCGAGGCGTTGATCGAGGGATTTTTGCAGGAGGTAAACCGCGCGCTTCCGGGGGCAGAGCTGCAGCGGCGGGATGTTTATCACGTGCATGTGGGGTATTTGCCGGCGGTTGGTGAGGCAGACAGAAATCCGATTTCTCTAAGAAATCGGATTTCTACGAGAGAGCAGACGTCTCAGAAGGTGACGCTCGTGCGCAAGGGACAGGTGACCGATCACGCGCGGGAGGGCGTGGAGGGCTTGGTGACGGCGGTGGGCGTGAAGTTTACCACGGCGCGGCATTTGGCGGAACGGGTGGTGGATCTGGTGCTTGAGAAACTGGAGCGGCCGGTTGTGGCGTGTCGGACGCGGCAGCAGCGGCTGGTTGGGGGCGCGATTCTTGACTGGGAGGCGTATGAGCAGGGGGCGCTGGAAAGGATGCAAGCGGAGGAGGGGCTTTCGCCTGCAGTGGCAGCCCATCTGGTTGCCACGTATGGCAGCGCGTACGGAGAGATTGTGGCATATGGAGCGCTTGATCGCCGCTTGCTGGAGCCGCTGGGAGCGGACAGCGCGGTGACGGGAGCGGAGGTGGTGCACGCGGTGCGCCGGGAGATGGCGCTGAAGCTGAGCGATGTGGTTTACCGGCGGACGGAGCTGGGCAGCGCGGGGCAGCCGCCAATGGAGGCTGTGGAGCGTTGTGCGGAGATCATGGCGCAGGAAGCGGGGTGGAGCAGGAAGCAGCTGGATTGTGAGCTGTCGGACGTGTATACAAGTTCAACCACTAAGGTTTTGGTTTAGACAAGAGTCAGGAGTATTTGGAAATGGAAACGGTAACGAAAAGGAAGATGGCTGTAGATGATAGGGGTGCGGAGCCGTGGCAGTTGCGCATGTTCCGGCGCACGTTGAAGAAGCAGCAGAAGTTGCAGGCGTTGTTGGAGATACTGGGGCCTGTGAATGGGAAGCGCTGTTTGCTGTTGACGTGCGGTGACAATAATGGCGCGTTGAACTGGCATTTCCGGGAGCACGGCGGCAGATGGTCATGGGCGGATATGGAGATGACAAGTGTATTGCAGATAGCGGCGCTGACGGGGGATGAGGTGGCGCACGTGGAGAGGGATGGGGGCAGCATTCCTTTTCCTGAGGCGCATTTTGACGTTGTGGTGACCATTGACGTGCACGAACACTTGCAGGACACGACCGTGGTGAACGCCGAGCTGGCGCGTGTGACGAAGCCGGAGGGGCGCGTGATCGTGACGACGCCGGGCGGCGACCCGCGCAAATTGGCTAACCGTCTGAAGAATTTACTGGGGATGCGGGCTAAGGATTACGGGCACGTGGTGGATGGGTATAGCGCGGACGAGCTGGCGCAACAGTTGCGGGGCGCAGGGTTGCAGCCGGGGGCGCGGGCAAGTTATTCGCGGTTTTTTACGGAGATGGTTGAGTTGATGATCAATCTCGTCTACGTGAAGTTGCTGTCGAAGGGCGGCGAGGCCGAAGTGGAGGATGATGCAGAGGACGCCGGGCCGATTGCGCCACAAACGGAAGAACAGCTGGCGTCGGTGAACAAGAGTTATAAGCTTTGGTCGCTTGCCTATCCTGTTTTCTGGTTGATCTCGCAGCTGGATCGCCTGTTGGCGTCTGGCGAAGGCTATGCCGTGATTGTGGCTGCGCAAAAGGAGTAGGAGGTGATGGCGCGTAGCTTATCGATGCGAGTTCTTGTCACAGGCGCGGGCGGTTTTATCGGGCGTCACCTGGTGGCGGACCAACTGCGTAGAGGGCGCGAGGTCGTCGCAGTGGATCTGCACACAGAGGCATTGGCGACGCTTGCCGAGGAGCCGTGGCTGACCGTGGTGCAGGGTGACTTTAGGGACGAGCAGCTGATGGCGCCGCAGCTTGGTAGTGTGGATGTCTACTTTCACCTGGCGAGCGCGCATCTGGAAACGGGCATTGACGAAGGGGTCTTCTGGGAGGTCAATGTGG
>CAYSMQ010000193.1:6918-9080 GCA_964432035.1 uncultured Ardenticatenaceae bacterium | reverse complement strand
CCACCATTAATATAGCGGAACAGAGCCCGCTGCGTATGGGGAATTCCCCTACCCTCACGGCTTTTCCAAAGTCAGCCAAAGCGAGCGAGAGCAAATGTGAGTTTAGCCTCAAAGCGGCGCTGAGCGGCGGCCAAGTTGGAGAAGCCCAACTTGCGCACAAGGCCGACGATGAAGTTATTGAGGGCGGCCATCACTTCTGCAAGACTCGAGCTGGTCATACGAGTTGCATCCTCCTGAAGGGAAACATCCCTGCGATAGTGAAGGCCGTTCTCGATACCCCAGTAGTCCTGGACCCAATCGAGGAGTTGCCGGGCAGTCACTTGCTCGGGCGCCAGGCTGGTTATGCCGTACACTGTTTCGGTAGACACTTCTCCTGTCGCCTGAACCACAACGCGCCGCTCTACCTCAAAGACCTGCTCCAGACCCGGCCAGTCGAGATAATGATGCTCATCGGCGATTAGCCGCAGCGTTCTTGACTCGAAGCGACCGTGGCCCAATTTCACTTTTCTCGCCTTTGTTTCAGCCAGGGACGGCGCCCGCCAGCCAGATGCTCGCAGTGGCGGTCGGAAGAATTGAGAGACATCATGCCTTAGGGTGGGCTGGTTCTCCTTGAGGGTCCAAATGTAATCTCCTCCCTGGACCAAGACCTGCATCGATACGTTGCGCTGTGTGAACATCGCATCGCCACAGACGACACGTCCCTTTAAGTCAAGCGCGCTCAACAAGCGCGGCGCGGCAACGAGCTCGTTTTCCTTGTTGGTCACCGGCAACTGTAGCAGGGTCACCCCTTCGGCGGGCAAATAAGCGGCTAGCAGATGGACCCCTTGGCTCTTTCCCTTCGGAATCGTCCCTCGTAGCGTCTTGCCATCGATGGCCACCAGTACACTTTGCTGCCCTCCATACTGCTGGTGCAGAAAACGACGCAGTACCCCTTGTAACTCGACTCGGACCCCTTCTTGGCTTAACACTCGCCGGATGGTATTCAAAGAGGGTGTCCGCCCATGTCTGCATCCCAGTGCATCCACCAGCTGCCGTTCTCGCAGCCGTAGCCACTCAGCTATGGCTGAGGGCTTATGCTCCCCTGACAACTTAGCAAACAGTACCATCACCAACAGAATTGGCAACGGATACCGTTTCCCGCGCGCTTTCCGCTCATCGGTCACCTGCTCCAGCGCCTTGACCAGGGCTCCTACCTCGAACACCACGCCTTCCTTTCCTTCTTCCATCACTATGATATCATCCATGTCGAACCTCTTAGCTGTTCAGGTTGTTCGGCAAAAACACCATGATACCAGCTTTGAGGTTCTTTTCTTTCTCAGTTTTTTCGACTTTGGAAAAACCCTGGTTGTCAAAAAAGCCCGACCCTTCGACGATGTCGATGGTGTGTGTAAAGGTTGCTTCTTCGATGCTCGCGGCAGACTGCTGCAAGTAGGCCTGCACAACATGATACCCGATGGCGTAGCCGCCATAGGTGGGCACGCCGACGTGGGGTAGACCGAGCTTATGGGCCCAATAATCGCCGAAAACATAGGCGCGGATGGTGTTGAAGCCGGTGCGCTGCAGACCCTGGCCTATGCGGTGACGGGCTGATTCTAGTTCAGCTTCGTCGAACTCAGTGACGTATGGTCCCAACACCTCTTCGCCGAATAAGGAAACGGCGAATGATTCGGCCAGGCCTTCGTGTATGACATAGTCGGCGACCGTTGTATTGGCAATATCCCAGGGAAAGAGGCGCATGCGAATTAGGTGGTGCATTTCATGCGCCACCAGGCCGGGGAGACGCTGCAGGTTTTCGCCGGTCGGTGTGTCGTATTGGCCGACGAAACGAGGTTGGAACCAGTCCACGGCTCCTGTGTATCCGCGCATGATGGGGTCGGCGCGGCGGGGATCGGCCAACAGAAGCCAGCCCTCGACGTTGTCGATGGGTAAACGGTCGGAAAACGGGGCGAAGCGGTCGGCGGCGCGCGCCAGCGCTCGTTCTGCCACATTCCAGGCGTCGACCTCTTCCAGCATGGTAAGAGAGTGTGGCGTCTGGTGCAGGTCCTCGGGCAGCAGCCAGGCCCAGGCGCGCGCGCCGGCGAGGGCATCGTCGGTGGCGTCGGGCGAATATGCGACGGCGTTCATCATCTGCTGCCAGGGCTTGACGAAAAGGTCGAGGAATA
>CAYSMQ010000193.1:0-6818 GCA_964432035.1 uncultured Ardenticatenaceae bacterium | reverse complement strand
GCGGCGCTGGATCTAAAGCCACAGTCGCCGGACGCTTATGCCGGGCTGGGCGAGGCCTGCTTTGGGCTACGAATGCTGGACCGCGCCCTGGAAAGTTACAAGATGGCAGCGCGCTATTCGCGCGGCGACTTGCGGCACCTGGAGAAGGTGGCCGACCTGCAGGAACGGCTGGGACTGTTGTCCGAGGCAGCCAGGACGTACATGGCAGCAGGTGAACTGCAACTAAGACAGCAGCAAATGGAGCAGGCGGTTTTTAACTGGGAGCGGGCCGTGCGGTTGGAGCCGTCTCTATTAGGCGCGCACCGCCGGCTGGCGATGGTGCACCAACGCCAGGGAAACGTACGCGGCGCTGTTCGCGAATGCCTGGCCATTGCACGAATTCTGCAGGCACGCGGGAAGAGGGAGCAAGCGCTGAAAATGTGCCACACTGCGCTGAGACTAGATCCGGGCAACAAGGACGCTCGTCTGGCTATTAAGCTGGTGAAGGAAGGCGCGGCGGCAGTGGGCGAGGAAGACCCGGTGCGCGAAGAGAAAAGAAGCGCCGAAAGACCGGCAGCATCCGTTGTGGCCAAGGAGAAGCCGGCAGCAGAGCAGGAAGACGCCCCGGCGGCGCTAAGCGAGGAGGAGCAAGAGCAGCAGGAAATGGCCCATACCGTGCGCCAGATCGCCACCGTGTTTGAGGAAGAAAGACGCCACTGGCAGCAGAGCAAGCCCACGGAGGCGCCGGCCGATCCGGTTACGGTGGCTAAGCAACGGGCGCAAGACGAATTGGCGGAGGAAATATTCCGAGATGAAGAGGGGGAGGCGGACCTCTACGGCGTAGGGCCCAAAGGTTTGAGTAAATTGGAGCGCGATGCACTGATCGGGCAGGGGATGGATTTTCAGTCGCGCGGAGACGTTGCCAATGCCATCGCCTGCTACGAGAAAGCGGTTGCCGGCGGGCTACGGCTGCCGGCGGCGTTTTTCACGCTGGGGTTGCTTTACCTGGAAGCCGGCAAGCTACGACACGCGCGAGCGGCCTTTCTTAAGGCCGGACGGGATCATGGCTACCGGAATCCGGCAAATCTGGCGCTAAAGAAGAGCGGCAATATTTCAAAGTAATGGCGGGAAACGCTGAACATATCGAGCCCGGCATGGTAACTATCCGGCCCGAAAGAAGGGATGACTACGACGGTATTCGCACAATAAATACAGAAGCGTTCGGCCGCAAGGCGGAGGCTGAGTTGGTAGCTGCATTGCGAGATGAGGGTGCGTTGTTGCTCTCGCTCGTGGCAGAGGCAGGAGGCCAACTGGTCGGGCACATTGCTTTTAGCCCGGCGCGCATCGTTGGCGAGGAAGCTGGCGACGAAATTGAAACTGCGGCTTTAGGTCCGATGGCAGTGCTTCCGGCGCTCCAAGGGCAGGGAATTGGCTCTAAGCTGGTAGGCGAGGGCCTGAAAATGGTGATTGAGCAGGGGGCAACACACCTCTTCGTCCTGGGTTACCCATCCTACTATACGCGTTTTGGCTTTGAGCCGGCGCAACGCTATGGTGTACGCTGCCAGTTCGACGCGCCGTCAGAAGCGTTCATGGTTTTTCTGCCAGGCGGGACGGAATCTGGCGTCCAGGATCTACGCAGGGGCGTCCTCTATTACCATCCGGCTTTTAGCCACGTTTAGGCGTTGCCGTAGCGCTCCACAAAGAAGCGGGCGTAGAAGCCGGTCCACTCGGCGCCGGGAGCGTGGCGGGCAAGTTCACGGTCGGCAAGGACAAGCAGGTAGATTAACTCGCTGCGCGTGAACTCAGCGCGGAGCAGGGTGCTCAGCCGGCGGTGCATGTGCTGCGCATACCAGGTAGGCCAGTCGGGGTCGGCGCCGTCGACGTCGCTGGAGGCTTCGTGATGCGCGTGGCCCGTTTCGGAAAAAAGCTCTTTAAGGCGCGGGTAAATGTCGTTGTTGGTCATGTCTTATCCTTTTGTGGCGTTAAGCAACAGGTGTAACGCGTAAGTCTGACCTTACTTTTGCCGGATGTCAAGAAATCGCCAGAGGCAGGGCGCACGGCGATGTGGTAGAGTTGGAACGTGAATAGTGTGACAACGATGAGGCGTTTGAGCTGTGTCATTGGACAACGGTAAACTTATCTACAGGCTGCTTATTGCCTTTCTCCTGATGGCGCTGGGCAGCGCGTGTCGCGTGGCGGAGGAGGAAGGGCAACTACCGATACCGACGAGCGCGGTTGGCGTGCAGCTGCCGGCAGCGACGGTGACCGTGGAGAGTGCAGCGGTGCCGGCGACGTGGACGCCGCCGGCGGCGGAGACAAGTGAGCAAAACGGGTCGTTGCCGCCAACGGTTGCACCGCGTCCCACGCGCACGCCTGGTTTCTTTCCCACACGCACGCCGCGCCCATCGCCGACGGCTGAGGCGAGCGCCACATCGCCGGCAACGGAGACGCCAACGCCAACGGAGACGGCGACTATTCCTCCGCCGTTAAGCGGAAACCTGTTACCCAACCCTTCGTTTGAGGAAGGATGGTACCATATCAATGGCGTCCCTGAATTGCAGGTACCCAACCGCTGGCAGCTAGACTGGGAGGAGGGGGAAAACCCGCTGGACTTCGAGCCCGCGCCGTGGGTGCGACCGGAGATACGCGTACTGCCGACGGATTTCTTACCTGAGGATGAACATGAGCTGTTTATCTGGGATGGCGTGCAGACGGTGAAGATTTTCAAGGGGCAAGGCGCCATCAGTTTTCGACTGACGACCAGCGTACACCTGGAGCCGGGCAGCTACTTGCTGGAGATTCACGTCTTTCCCGACCTGGTGGATGAATACGAAGGCGGCGAGAAGGTATGGGCGCCCGATCCACTTTCGGGCGAGGTGCGACTGCTGGCGGGGGACGGGGACACGGATTGGATGCTGCCCAGGTTCGGTCAGAAAAACACGTTCACTCACGCTTTCAGCGTTCCGGCGCCGGGAGAGTATCGTGTGGGCGCGGCAATGCGGGGTCGTTGGGCGATCCTGAATAATGGCTGGTTCATGGACGACTGGAGCCTGGTGCGAATCGGAGATTAGGCGACTTCCGCGTGCAACCTGAGGCAAGACTTCTGCGTAATAGTTAGGTAGCAGTGACTATCAATCCGGAGGAAGACAAATGAGTGAAGAACACGATCCTAATATCGAAGAGTTAAAAGAACAGGAACGCATCGAAATTTCCGTCGAAGAGGAAGAAGTAGAAAAGGGCGCGCCGGAAGCCGACGTGTCCGACGCGCTGAGCGACCTTGGACGGCAGTTTGCGGAGACGATCCAGGCGGCGTGGAACAGCCAGGAGCGTAAGGAGTTCGAGCAAGAAGTGCGCGAAGGCGTGCGCCGCTTTGGCGACGAGGTGAACAAGGTTTTCACCGAGGCCAAAGATAGCCCTGCCGTGAAGAAAGCGAAGGAAGAGGCGGAGGAAGTGCGCACACGCGTGGAATCGGGTGAAGTGACCCGCAAAGCGCGCGGCGGCCTGGTGGAAGGTCTGCAATGGCTGAGCCAGGAGCTGGCCCGGCTGGCAGAGCAGTTTAGCCCGCCGGAGAAAGAGCCGGAGTCGGTCGCGCCAGAAACGTCGCCGGAGCCGGGCGAGGAGCGACCGACGGAGTAACCTTCAGACCTGACGGGTTTTGATAACCTGTCAGGTCTGCAACGGTTGTAGCGCCGCTTCGATGCGGGCGCGCTGCGATTCGAGGAATGGAGGCAGCGCCAGTGATTGGCCCAGTCGTTCTTCGTCCTCGTCGGTGGCAAAGCCTGGGCCGTCGGTCGCTAATTCGAAGAGGATGCCGTTGGGCTCGCGGAAGTAAATAGAGCGGAAGTAGTAGCGGTCGATCACGCCGGAGTTACGCACGCCGAACTGGGCCAGGCGCTCGATCCAGGCGTCGTGTTGCCGGCGATCGGGCACGCGAAAGGCGACGTGGTGCACGCCGCCGCGCCCTAAGCGCTCACGGTCGCTCAAGTCGGGGCGTTCATCCAGGCGCACCTCTGCGCCTGGGCCACCCACACCGGTACCGTAAACGACAATTTCGCGGTCGGGGTTCGCGGCAGGATAGCGCTCTTGTTCGTGAAAGCCCATAACCTCGGTCAGCGTGCGCGCGGTGGGCGCGGCGTCGGCGACGGTGAGTGTGACGGAAGCAAGGCCGCGGATGCCGGCGTCCGTGGGGACGGGGCTCTTTTCCCAGGGACGGCCGCCTTCAAGTGGGGCGTCCTGATCGTCAATGAGGGCCACACGTTGCCCTTCGAAGTCGCGAAATGTGAGCACGGCGCGCCGGCCTTCATTGCTAATGTCGTCGACGTCGACGTCGTGCTCCTGTAGGCGTTGGCGCCAGTAATCAAGGCTCTGGCGACCGGTGACGCGCAGGGCTGTGCGCGAAATGCTGCTGATTCCGGGCTTTGTGCGCGCGGCGCGGGGAATGTCGAAGAAGGTGAATTCTGTTCCGGGGCGTCCCAGCTCATCGCCGTAGAAGAGGTGGTAGGAGGTGGGATTGTCCTGGTTGACGGTCTTCTTGACGAGACGCATGCCCAGGACGCGCGTGTAGAAGTCGACGTTACGCGGGGCATCGGCGGTGATGGCGGAGACGTGGTGCAGGCCGGTTAGTTTCATAGAAGTACGTCAGCCATCGCGGCAAGGCCATCCATGTCGTCCAGAGCGAGCCATTGTAGCATGATGCGGGAGGCGCCGGCTTCTTCGTAGGCATAGACTTGATCGGCGAATTCTTGGCCACTGCCGACGACGAGGCCGCGATCGCGAAGGGCCTGGGCCTCGTGGCCGCGGGCGGAGAGTTTTTCTTGCACCTCTTGCTCAGTGCGCCCGAAGACGGTGCCGGTCATAACAGAGCGGCGCAGGTCTTGTGGTGTGCGGTCGTTGGCGGCGAGCAGCTCGTCGAGGCGCTTATTGAGGTCGGCGTAGTCTTGTGGCGTGGCGAACACACCGTTCCACTCGTCTGCATAGCGGGCGGCAAGCGGCAACGTTCGTTTGCGCCCGTTGCCACCGATGAGAATCGGTGGGCCACCGGCGCGCTGTGGGCGGGGCAGCAAGAGCGCGTCGCTTAGCTCGTAGTAATCGCCCTGAAAGTCGACGGGTTCGTCGCTCTGGAGCAGGCTGCTGACGACTTGTACTCCTTCCTCCAGGCGGTCCATGCGGCCCTTCACATCCAACAAATCATGACCGAATTTATCATGCTCGCGCTCCTGCCAACCTGCGCCCAGGCCCAGGACGAGGCGACCGCCGGAAAGATCGTCGACGCCTGCCGCCATGCGCGCCGTCATGGTGGGTTCGCGGAAAGAGAACGGCGTGACGAGTGGCCCAAAGTCGAGGCTACTGGTGTTGTCTGCCAGCCAGGTTAAGGAGACCCACAGCTCAAGTGAATCTTCATCTGGCGGGGAAGGATTGGTATAGTGGTCGGAACGAAAGAGGCCGGCGAACCCCAGCTCCTCAACCGTGCGCGCCACTCGCTGCCAACGGGGCCAGTTCAGCCCCATCTGTCCTTCGATCATGATTGCGATTTCAAGCATTGCTCTCTCCTGTAATCTAACAATGAGATTTTACACGGACATGGACAGGTGTTATAGTATTTGCTTACACTCCATCCGGTATCGTGCATACCATTCCACCTGGAATTTAATAACACGTGTCTCAGCAGGCGATTTTCACAAGGACGATATGTCAGCACACGACGCCTTTCATTCTCTGTCATTGGCCGGTCTGGCGCAACATTGCGCGGAGGAAAGCGACCATTTCTTCCACCGGCGCGACCATGACCCTCGCTTCTGTTTTGAGTTGTTCCGGCGCGCCATTGTGGAGCACAACGAGCGCGCGTGGGCCTATCTTTGCGACAATTACCGGCCGCTGGTGAGCGGCTGGGTGCGTCGCAACCGGGCTTTTGCCAGCAGCGGTGAGGAAATCGACTACTTTGTAAACGGCGCCTTCGCAAAGATGTGGTCGGCGATGTCGGCCGAGAAGTTTGAATCGTTTTCGGATCTCAAGTCGCTGTTGCGCTATCTGCAACTGTGTGTTGGCAGTGTGATCATGGACTACGCGCGGAGTAATGAGTATCACAAGATGCTGGAGGATCTGCCGCCGGGTGCGGAGGAGGATGTGGGAGAAGTTGTGGAGGATGAGGCGCTTAATCGTACAGAACGCGAGGCCTTCTGGCAGACGATTGCCCAGCGCCTTAACGACGACAAGGAGCGACTGGTGCTGCACTATTCATATGTCATAGGCTTTAAGCCGGGACAGATTTACGACGAGCGGCAGGATCTGTTCGACGACGTGAGCGAGATATATCGCATCAAGGAAAATGTGCTGGCTCGCCTGCGACGCGATAGGGCGCTGCACAAATTGCTTGCGCCCTATGCCTGAAAAAGGATCGTAACTCCGTTTATAAGAGCAAAGCAGGGTGGGTAGACGCGATTTTTTGAGGAGAGTGACATGAGCGACGCACAAGAAACGCCTCATATTAGTGACGCCGATTTACTGGCGTATCTGGACGGCGATGCAGAGGAGGAAGTGGTCGAGCAGATCGAGGGGTCGCCCGTATACCAAAAGCGACTAAAAGAGTTAAAGGAACAGGAGCGGCGCCTGCGGGCTTTGCTTTATCGGGGGACATGCCCGGAAACCCACGAATTGGGCCAGTTTGAATTGAAAATGCTGGATGCCGAACGAGCGGCGTTGGTGACTCAACATGTGGATTCCTGTCCACGTTGCACAATGGAGCTTGCGGAGTTGCGCGGTTTCCTAAGGGACGTGGCGCCGGAGCTAGAGTATAGTTTGCTGGAGCGCGTCCGTGTTCTTATCGCGCGGCTGGCGCCGGA
>CAYSMQ010000192.1:0-9204 GCA_964432035.1 uncultured Ardenticatenaceae bacterium | reverse complement strand
CGCCGGTGGCGGGAACGCGTTTGACTGAAACAAGGATGTTCATAAGCAAACCTTTAAGCTTTCATCCGCTCGTCGTCGGGGTCGAACAGCGGTTTGCTGCCGACGCGGGCGACGGTGACGGGGTAGCATTCGTTCATGTATTCGACGGCGAGGCTTGTGCCTTCCTCGGCGTATTCGGGCGGCAGGTAGGCCAGGAGCAGGTGCTTGCCTAGGGAGGGACCGGCCCCGGCGCTGGTGACGTATGAGCGCCGGCCTTCGCGGTCGACGATGGGATCACCGTCGGGCGTAACGATAGGCTCGCGACCCTGCATGTAGCGCTTCATGCCGGAGGCCGAGGTATGGTCGTCAACGGTAAGCGTGCACAAGATGGCCGCGGGATCTTCTTTGCGGGCTTCCATGTAAGCATCGCGACCGATGAAGTTCTCGCGTTTAACTTTGGGACGCGCCAGTCCGGCTTCGACCGGATTGTACTCGGACTCCAGCTCGGCGCTCATGAGGCGATAGCCCTTCTCCAGACGACCGGAGGTGCCGTAAACGCCGATGCCGACAGGCACCACGCCATATTCTTGTCCGGCTTCCCAGAGCGTGTCCCAGAGCTTCAGGCCGTGCTCCATGGGAGCGTAGATCTCCCAGCCCAGTTCGCCGACGTAAGATATACGCAGGGCCCAGGCGGGAATGCCGTTGATGGTAATGTCGCGCGCCGTGCCGTAGGGGAATCCTTCGTTGGAGACGTCATCCTCTGTGACGGATTGCAGGAGGTCACGCGCGTGCGGACCCCAGACCCCTACTGTGCACAGGGCAGACGTCTTGTCCTCAAAGTGCACGGAGCCATCGTCAGGCAGGTTATCGGTGAACCATTTCTTATCGCGGGCGCCATCGCCGCCACCGGACACGATGCGGAAAGAATCCTCGCCGGTGCGCATGATGGTCAGATCGGATTTGAAGCCGCCGTTGGGCGCAAGGAGTGGCGTATAGACGGCGCGGCCCACGCTCACGTTCATCTGGTTGACGGCCATTTTCTGAATGTAGTCCAGGGCGCCGGGACCGGAGACGTCGAAGACGGCAAAGGCGGTGAGATCGACCATGGCGACGCGGTCACGCATGGCAAGGTGCTCGGCAGTGATGATAGGCGACCACCAGCGGGAGTCCCACTCGTGGGGGCGTTCCTGAATGCCGTCTTTGTATTCCTCGAGGAGGTCGGCATTGGATTCGTACCATTGGGGACGCTCCCAGCCGGCAGTTTCAAAGAAGACGGCGCCCAGCTCTTTTTCACGCATATAGAAGGGGCTGACGCGAACCTTGCGATTTGACTCCCACTGCTCGCGCGGGTGTACGATACCGTAGGTCTTAATGAACCCTTCTGAGGTGCGGGCGTTCACGTGATGTTTGCTACGTCCGTAGTCATAGAAGCGGGAGACGTCGGAGGCGTGAATGTCGATTTCGGAATAGCCATGCGTCATCCATTCGGCCGTGGCCTTGCCAAAACCGGGACCTTCCTTGATCCAGATGGCGGCGACGGACCAGAGGTTTTTCACTTCTACCGTCTCGCCGATGAGAGGCATGCCATCCGGTGTAAGCGAGAGGAGCCCATTAATGGCGTGACGGATGCCGGCGTTTTCGTCGCCAAGAATCTCGGGCATCAGTTCCAACGCTTGCTCTAGCTGAAGCTCGAAATCTTCCTGCGTAAAAGGCAGCTCGGTGGGCGAGAGCCGGGCCTCTTGAATGGAGGGGATGTCGTCGGGCTCTACGAGAATGGCGCGGTGGGCGTAGGAACCTACTTCCATGTCGTTGCCATTCTGCCGCTCGTACATAAACGTATCCATATCGCGCACGATGGGATACTCGATTTCGCTGGTCGTTTCCTCGAATAGACCAATGGGGCCAACGCTAATCATCTGGTGCACTGCGGGCGTGAGAGGGATGGTGGCGCCAGCCATGTCGGCGATGCGTGGGCTCCAGACGCCGCAGGCGATCATGACGTATTCTGCCTGAATGTCGCCGCGGGTTGTACGCACGCCTTGAATGCGCCCGTTCTTTACGTCCAGATCAAGAATCTCAGTATTGGGAAAGACGGATAGGGCGTCCATTTCCTGCGCGCGCTCGCGCATAATGGTGCCGGCGCGCAACGAATCGACGACACCCACGGACGGCGTATAAAAGCCACCGAGGATGATATCTTTGTCAATGAACGGTACCAGGTCATAGACTTCGTCTGGCGTGATCAGATGTGATTCGACGCCCCAGGCGTTAGACGAAGCCATGCGGCGACGAAATTCTTCCATGCGCTCTTCGGTGCGCGCCACTTCGAGCCCACCACTCTCCGTAAAGACGCCCATTTCCTTATACTGCTCCATGCTGTCCAGGGTCAGCTGGGTCATCTCTTTGGAGTGATCGACAGGAAATATGAAGTTGGACGCGTGTCCGGTGGAGCCGCCGGGGTTGGGCAAAGGCCCTTTGTCGAGCAACACGATGTCTTTCCAACCCAACCGGGCCAGATGATAGACGACCGAATTTCCTACGATGCCCGCGCCAATCACAACTACTTGTGCCTGTGCCGGTAAATCTGCCATTCTAATGCCTCCTGAGTAACTGTTGGAATCCAAAATTAACCACAGAGATCACAGAGAGCGCTGAGATTTCTGAGGTGTTGAGTAATCTCTCTTAAAATGCCCTCTTAGTTCTCCGCGTTTTCTGTGCTTTTCAATACCAGAAATCCTGTACCTATTCTTCGAGTTCGCGGCTACGCTGTTCCATAAAGGCCTGTAGCTCCTCGTCAATTGCTTCGTCAAGTGGGGGCGCTTCATAATCGCGAAGCAGTTGTTTTACCTTCTTGTGAGCGCGAGTATAGGCGTCTTCGGCGCCCTCTTCTTCCCATTGCTCGTAGGGTCTCGTGTCAAAAAGGTCAGCGCGATAGAAGGCGGTGCGGAAGTGGCGCATCGTGTGAGCCGTGCCCAGATGGTGTCCACCAGGCTCTACCTCGCGCAGCGACTCCATGGCCATGCCCTCCTCGGACATATCGATGCCCTTGAGGAAGGTGTGATACATGCCCAGTAGTTCGCAGTCCAGCACAAACTTCTCATATCCCGCCGTGAGTCCACCTTCTAACCAGCCGGCAGCGTGGAGCACGAAGTTGACAGGCGCCAGGATGCTGGGCAGCATGACCTGCACCGATTCGTAGGCTGCCTGTGCGTCGGCGACTTTGGAGCTGCTGAACATACCGCCACTGCGGAACGGAAGATTGTAGCGGCGGGCCAGTTGCGCGCTGGAAAGGAGAGCGAGCTGGCTCTCGGGCGAGCCAAAGACGGGCGAGCCGCTTTGCAGATCGACGTTGGTCTGGAATGAGCCGTAGACCACAGGGGCGCCGGGCTCGCACATCTGGGCGAAGGCGATGCCGGCCAGCGCTTCAGCGTTTTGCTGGGCCAGCGTGCCGGCGACAGAGACGGGCGCCATGGCGCCGGAGAGAATGAAAGGCGTGATGATGGTGGCCTGTCGGGCGCGCGCATAGGTCTTCAGCGCGCCGAGCATGCGGTCGTCCAGACGGCGCGGGCTGCTGATGTTGATCAGGGAGATGAGCGCCGGCTGTTCGCGGATCTCGTCGGCGCCGAAGACGATTTCGGCCATGCGCACGCTGTCTGCAGCATTCTCGGCGGACATGACGGAGCCCATGAACGGTTTATCGTTGTATTTGATGTGACTATAGACCATATCCAGGTGCCGCGTGGTGACCGCCAGGTCGGTAGGCTCCACGATTGTACCGCCGGAATGGTGCATATAGGGGTTCATGTAGGCCAGCTTGATGAAGTTTTGAAAATCCTCGAGCGTGGCATCGCGCCGTCCGCGCTGCAAATCGATGACGAATGGCGGGCCATAGACGGGCGCAAAACAGATGTGATTGCCGCCGACGACGACGTTATTGTCGGGGTTACGCGCCAGCTGGGTGAACGTGCTGGGGGCCTTCGCCACATACTCTTCGATAAGCGCGGGATCAAAGAAGACGGTCTCGTCCCGCACATCGGCGCCATGATCGCGTAAGATGGAAAGGGCCTCTTCGTCATAGAAGTCAATACCCATTTCGGAAAGGATCTCCATTGACGCCTGGTGGATCTTTTCTAGCTCCTCTTCATTGAGCACCTCGTACACGGGAAAGCGATTGACGGGCTGCTTCAGCTTGGGCTCTGCAGTGTCGCGCACTTCCTGGCGGCGCTCTCGTCGTTGTCGGCGCCTTCCGCTGGTCCTCTCTCTAGCCATTGCTGTTTCTCCTTCGATGGCAGTTCGCTGAACTGCTTGTACAACCTGGACCCCGGCAAACGGGGGATGGCAATTAATGGGATGTGGCGATACCCGCTTAACTGGGACCTGTGCCCAACATAACGGATTGGATTTCGTTCTGGAACGAATTAATGTGTTCTCTCAACAGCGATGCCGCCCGCTCTTCTTCCCCATCGCGTAGGGCCGTTAGAATGTCGCGATGTTCTAGTACCGTGCTGCGCATTTTGCCAATGCGAGATAGGGAGTAGTACCAGAGGCGCAAGCTCAGAGCGTACATGCCGCTAAGCGAATCGTAGAGAAACTCATTGTCCGACGCTTCGTACATGATCTCGTGACACGCTTCATCGATGGCGATGAGGACTTCGTTGTCCAGGTCATCGCTACCCTCGCCGAGCCTGCTCAACACGGCCTCCATGCGGCGCCAATGATCAGGTCGTCCACGGCGGGCAGCCAAACGCGCGGCCATGCTCTCTAGAACCATGCGCACTTCAAACAGACGTTGGAGATCGGTGATACCGATCTCGGTGACGAACATGCCGCGACGCGGCACGATGTCCACCAGTTTTTCTAAAGCCAGGCGCTGTAAGGCTTCGCGGATAGGCGTGCGCCCCAGGCCAAGCTCGTCAATAAGCGCAGCTTCGTCAATGACGGCCCCGGGCGGAAGCTCCAATGAAACAATCTTGTGTTTAATCGCCAGGTAGGCCTGCTGCTTGAGGGATGGCCTTTCCACAACTTTTCCTTTCTTGATGATGGCTGCATTTCTTGATATATGATAAATATATCTCCAAATGCCGGTATGCGCCAGATCAGTTTTGTGGCCGCTGCTTAGAGCGCTTTCTGGGCCAGGAAAGTAAGAGAACACCGCCAATGACCAGCAGCCCACCGCCCACCTGCCACTCGTCGAGACGCTCGCCAAGTGTGATATAGGAGACAAGGGTGGCAAAGGGCACTTCGGCCGTGGCTACTATAGCGGCGAGGCTCGCCTGCAGGCGGCTGAGACCGAGTGTGTAGAGGGCAAAACCACCGATGGTGGTGATGAGAATCATGCCTGCAAAGTAGGCGATACCCAGCGCGTTGTGCGGCATCGTAAAGCCGTCGCGCAGCTGGAAAGGCAGAAGGGTTAGCGCACCAAATCCAAAGATGTATACGAGAATGGTCCAGGGACTATAATCTGCGGCGAGCTTCTTGCCGAAGAGACTCATCAGACCATAGACGATGGCCGAGCTTAGGCCCAGTAGAATGCCCTGCAACGCAATTTGTTGCTGCTGCAGGGTGTCGACGCGGGCAATGAGCAAAGTGCCCGCAAGAGCCAGGATTATAGCGCCAACCTTGCGCCAGGTAAGCGGCTCGCGCCATATGAACCAGGCAACGATGGTGACGAGGACCGGGGCGTTGGACTGCAGGACGGTGGCCATGGCCACACCATTCACTAGAATACTGCTGTTCCAGAGGACGTGGAAAAGGCCAATGCTAAGGCTGCCCATGAGCATGAGCCAGGGCAGATCGCGCCAGGCGATGCGCAGTAAGGCCGGTCGAAGCAGCAAAATGGCCAGGAAGAGGACGGCAAACGTGCCCAGATCGCGCCAAAAGGCGATTCCTACAACCGTGATGCCCCCTTCCCGGTCGATGAGACTGATGAACATGCCGGAGGTGGACCATAGGGCACTGGCAAGCAGGACTATGAGAAAACCGCGCAGACGGGGAGAACCAATGGCGGGACGCGTGATGGAGGTCGGGGTCACTGCTGATGGGCCGCGCCGTCAGGCGACAGGCTCATCGACTGCACATAGCGCATATTGAAATCAGGATCGAGATCGAGGTCGACCTGTTCGGCGCGCGCCGCCAGCGCCTGCCCCAGGGCAAAGCCGTCGTCGCTGAGGAACATGGCAGCGCCGAGACCGGCGCCGTTGGCTACGGTTTCTACGATGGTGCGCGGCACGGGTGGAATCATACCCAATGCCAGCACGGCGTCAACATCGATTTGTCCACCAAATGAGCCGGTAAGGATGAGGCGTTGTAAATCGTCGGGCGTCAAGTCTAGCTCATCCAGGAGAATATCGACGGCGGCGCGAATGGCGCCTTTCGCTTTTTGCAGCTCGCGCACGTCCCATTGAGAAAGGGACAGCGCAGCAGCGTCGTCAAGGGCCAGGACCCTGGCGCCATGTTCGTCGAGCGAGGTGCGCCCGGCGAAGAGCGCGTGATCCGCGACGCGCCCGCTGGCGTCGATGACGGCGTGGCGGCGCAAGAGGTGCACGAGGCTGATGAGTCCGGAGCCGGTGAGGCCCACAGGCGGCTCGTCGCCGATGGTCTGGAACGCGAGGCGACCGTTCCCCAAATGGGCGGCGACGACAGCGCCATCGACGGCGCGCGTACCACAAGAGATGTTGACGCCCTCAAAGGCAGGTCCGGCGGCTGTGGAGGCAGTAACGATGCGACGCCCATCGGTAACCATAACTTCGCCGTTAGTGCCTAAATCGATGGCAGCCATGGGTGCGGAGGGTTGTGCAAAGCCGAAGTAGGCCAGACAAGCCAGGGCATCAGAGCCGACAAATCCACCCACCAGCGGCGGCAGGCGAACGGTGGCGCCGGAGGGCACGATGCCTGAAAGCAACGTCGAGGCATCCAGGATAGCCTCGGCGCTATGGGGTTGAAAAGGAAGCTGCCCCAGCGAATCGAGCGGAAGGCCCACCAGCAGATGGTGCATGGCGACATTGCCCACAATGGTCACGCGTTCAATGCGCCCGTAAATGGCGGGCGAGAGGCGCAAGGCATCAATGGCCTGATTGATGGAAGCGAGCGCCAGGCGCTGAAGACGCTGAGCATGATCCGGGCAATCGGTAGCCGCCGCCAACCGCGCGATGACGTCGGCGCCGTAAACACTTTGTTGGTTGAGGGCGGCAGCACCAA
Source organism: uncultured Ardenticatenaceae bacterium (assembly GCA_964432035.1). Classification (GTDB taxonomy): domain Bacteria; phylum Chloroflexota; class Anaerolineae; order Promineifilales; family Promineifilaceae; genus JAAYYY01. The sequence goes on along the minus strand of CAYSMQ010000192.1, from coordinate 2,028 downwards.
GGCAGACCTCTCCGTCGTCGAGCATGGTGAGCAAGGCAGCGACGGTGGTGGAGCCAAAATCGATAGCCAGCCCCAGAGGCACGCGACGCTCCTTTTTATAGCGGTGGCTGGCGCGGAAGATTTTGTTGGAATAGACGACGACGGGCGCCAGCGTCACTTCGAGGTCGCCCTGGACGCGTGCACGACAGGCAAGGCGAGCGCCGACGGCGATTTCGCCGTCTGTGAGGTTGCGCCGCTCGACCTCGTCGGGCGGTTGTAGCCCTTCCTCTACCAGCACCTTACACTTGCCACACGTGCCGCGGCCGGCGCATGGTTGCTCCAGGGGCAGTTCACTACGAGCAATAACGTCACCTAACAGGGCGCCGACGGGTGCGTGCAGGTGACGCCTTTTTTCGCCGGCGATAATCGTTACGTCAGGCATCTTTTCTCCTAAGGACTTAGGCGCCGTCCCGCTGCAGGCGAGGGCTGCCTACGGCGCGGGCGCGCACGCGGTAGGTATCGAGGCCATCAGGCGACTCCTCAAGGAGGATTTGCGGCTTGTGGGCGCCGGAGCGCAGGGCGTTCTGCAGCGCGCGCTCGTGACACAGTTGGCGGGCGCAGGCCCGAGCATCAGCCTCGGTGTCGAAATGTAGGCGACTGTCGCTGGCCTGAACGTAGTAGCCAACGACGTCCAGACCCTCTCCGGAGAGACGAGGATAGACGAGGATCTCTTCGGAAACGACGACGCTGCCGGCGATGGCGCCAATGGCATTAGCAACTTCGTGATGCGGCGGCAGGACGAGGTCTGTGTGTAGAATTTCGGCAGCCTGGCGCAGGAAGATGTTGGCAGGAGCGCCGATGCCGATGATGGGCTGACGCAGTCGAAAGCGCGTTTCAAGATTGTCGTGGAAGGGGCGCACGCTGTTGCGGAAAAACCAACGCCCCAAGTCTTCTTGTTCAGGCAATCCGGGGGGCGAGAGGGGTTTGCCGCTGAGGTAGGTGACGATGGCCTGGACGATAGTTTCGGTAATGTGGCGCCAGACCTGCCGGCGCAAGTCGCCGGCATCCAGAAAGTGGAAACGGGCAAAGAGGTCCCAGGCCTGGCGCGCGACCTGACCGTTCCAGGGCGCGTAGTCGCCGGAGATGTGCATGAGGTCGGTGGGTGTGAGACCGGCCTTGCCCAGGATCTCCTGGCGGAAGAGGTCGGCGGCGGCGATCTGACCGACGTGCAGGACGCCAAGTTCTTCGATGATTTCGGGGACGGGGCGCGGGCCGTCGCGCAAGAGGTCCAGCAGTTTTTCGGTGTGGCGCCCCTGCCACTCGCGGCCGTTTTGTGGATGGCGCAAGAGAACCCAGTATTCGAGCCAGTCGGGCGCGGCCTGTGTCCAGGCGCGCTGGGCAAGCGTGGCGACACGTTGCGCGACGTCTTCATGGCGCCAGGCAAGATAAGACAGCGGAATGACGCGCCGAGGCCCAACGTGCAGGCGCTTGTTGGCATCCATGGTGATGTGGCTGTCGCCGCCGAGAGCGATAGAAAGCAGGTTGGCGGATTTGACGGCGGTCTTGTACTGACCGACGCGAGCACCCTCTTCGCCGACGGTAACCTGCCCACCCTGGATGAGGGCCAGATCGGTGGTCGTGCCTCCGACGTCTACGACGAGGGCGTCGTCGAGACGGGAAAGGAAGCGCCCGCCGATGGCGCTGGCAGCCGGTCCGGAATGGATAGTTTCGACGGGCGTAAGAGCGGCGAACTCGTCACTCATGAGGGTGCCGTCGCCGCGCACGACCATGAGAGGTGCATCGATGTTGCGCCGCGCCATGGCGCGGCGCACAGCAAGGACGAAGTCGCGCAAGACGGCGAGCAGGGAGGCGTTCAGGGCGGCGGTCGTGGCGCGCTCCACGGAACCCAACTCCGTGGAAAGCTGGTTGCCGAGAACGACGGGCAGGTCGCAGACGGCGCGCACGGCTTCATAGGCGCGGTTTTCGTGTTCGGGGTTGAGCGGGCTGAAGTAGGAGGAGATGGCAATGGCGTCCACGCTGCCGGCGATG
>CAYSMQ010000191.1:0-9283 GCA_964432035.1 uncultured Ardenticatenaceae bacterium | reverse complement strand
AGATTGGGGACTGGGGGAGTTGCCACGAATTTCACGGATTTTACGAATTTTTGTGGTTGAGTTTCTGGGCCATTCGTTTAATTTGTGAAATTCGTGGCGGAGAAAGGTGGAATCAGTCTAGCATAGGCATTTTGATGCCGTGTTGGCGGGCGAAGGTGGCGGCTTTTTCGTAGCCGGCGTCGGCGTGGCGCACGACGCCGAGGCCGGGGTCGGTGGTGAGCACGCGTTGGAGGCGAGCGGCGGCCTGGGGGGTGCCGTCGGCGACGATGACTTGCCCGGCGTGTAGGCTGTAGCCGATGCCCACGCCGCCGCCATGGTGATAGCTGACCCAGGTGGCGCCGCCCACAGCGTTGAGGAGGGCGTTGAGCACGGGCCAGTCGGCGATGGCGTCGGAGCCGTCGCGCATCGATTCGGTTTCGCGGTTAGGGCTGGCGACGGAGCCGGCGTCGAGGTGGTCGCGGCCGATGACGATAGGGGCGCTGAGTTCGCCGGACGCAACCATGTCGTTGAAACGAAGGCCGGCGCGGGCGCGTTGGCCGTAGCCCAGCCAGCAGATGCGGGCGGGTAGGCCCTGGAAGTGAACCTGTTCCTGGGCCATGGATATCCAGCGGTGCAGGTGTTCTTCGTCGGGGAAGAGGTCGAGGATGGCGCGGTCGGTGGCGTAGATGTCTTGCGGATCGCCGCTGAGCGCCACCCAACGGAAGGGGCCCTGCCCCTCGCAGAAGAGGGGACGGATATAGGCGGGGATGAAACCGGGATAGCTGAAGGCATCTTCCACGCCGGCATCATAGGCGCGCTGGCGCAGGTTGTTGCCGTAGTCAAAGACGATTGCGCCGCGGCGCTGCATCTCGACCATGGCGGCGCAGTGGCGGGCCATGGAGGCGGTGGCGCGACGCTCGAATTCTTGCGGATCGTCGTCGCGCAGGCGGCGGGCGGCGTCGAAGTCGAGATCGTGCGGAAAGTAGGCGCGGGGGTCATGGGCCGGCGTCTGGTCGGTGACGATGTCGGGCAGCAGGTCACGTTCTAAGAGCTCGGGGAAAACGTCGGCGGCGTTGGCGATGAGGCCGATGGAGCGAGGTTCGCCGGCCTGCACGTAGTGTTGCACGCGCTCGAGGGCGTCGTCCAGTTCCTCGGCGACTTCGTCGATGTAGCGGTGCTCGAGGCGACGACGGGCACGCCACTCGTCTACTTCGACGATGAGGCCCACACCGCCGTTCATGGTCACGGCGAGGGGCTGAGCGCCGCCCATTTCGCCGAGCCCGGCGGTAAGCACCCATTTTCCCCGGAGCGAGGGCCAACCTGCCTGGCGGGCGGCGGCGGCGAAGGTTTCGAAGGTGCCTTGCAGGATGCCCTGAGTGCCGATGTAGATCCAGCTGCCGGCGGTCATCTGTCCGTACATGATCAGTCCTTCGGCTTCCCAGCGGTCGAAGTTCTCTTGCGTGGCCCAGTGGGGCACGATGTTGCTGTTGGCGATGAGCACGCGGGGCGCGTCGGGATGGGTGCGGAAGACGGCGACGGGTTTGCCGCTTTGCACGAGAAGTGTTTCGTCGTCTTCTAGTTGGCGCAGGCTGTCCAGGATGGCCTCGAAGGCGTCCCAGTTGCGAGCGGCGCGGCCTCTGCCACCGTAGACGATGAGATTGTCGGGGTCGCCGGCGACGTCAGGGTCCAGGTTGTTCTGTAGCATGCGGTAGGCGGCTTCCTGGAGCCACCCTTTACAGTGTAGGGTTGTGCCACGTGGGGCGCGGATGGTGGGGGGCATGGGGGCCTCCTGGGGGTTGGAGATTGGTTGATTGGAGACTGGAGATTGGAGATTGGGGATTGGGGATGTGAGATTGGCGTGAGGTGTTGGCGGTGGTTTGTGGTCTGCGGTCTGTGGTCCGCCGTCTGCCGTCTGCCGTCAATTTCCCCATTTTTAGGGATTATAGTACGGGGGTGATCTCTGTCAACATATGTTATAATCGGGACGTCGTGCTCCTGGCGGCGCGTGTAGGATAGATGTTATTGGTGTAACAGAGAGAATTGCAGGGATGAGCGTGTGAGGATGACGCTATGAGCGGTGAGCGCATTCTAGTCGTCGACGACAGCCGCGAAATTGTAAAGCATCTCACCGAGTATTTGCTGCCTAACCTGGGTTACGAGGCGCTGGCGGCTTATGATGGACGCGAGGGGCTGGAAATGGCGCGGGAGCATACCCCGGATCTGGTCATGTTAGATTTGAACCTGCCGGAGATGACGGGTCTGGACGTGTTGCAGGCGCTGGCGCGGGAGGCAAGCGACGTGCCGGTGGTGTTGATGACGGGCTATGGTTCGGAGAAGGACGCCATCGAGGCCTTCCGGCTGGGCATTAAGGATTACCTGGTCAAGCCATTTACGATCGACGAGGTCGGCGACACCATTGAGCGGGCGTTGCTGGAGACGAGGTTGCGGCACGATATGCGGTTGCTCGTTGCGCGCTTGCAGCGGGCGGAGAGCGACATGCGGCGCCAGATTAAGGAAATGCGCGCCGTGTCGGCGATGGGCAAGACGATTACGTCGTCGCTTGACATGCGACAGGTGCTGGACCGGATATTGCAGACAACCATGAATCTAACGTCGGCGGAACGGGCCACGCTCTGGCTTCCCAACCCCAGCCGGGACGCCCTGCAGCCCTATTCAAAGGGCCAATTCGACGAAGAGGTGACACTGCACCGCATGCCGGTGGAGGGCAGCCAGGTAGGCCAGGTGTTTAAAGGCGGCGAGCCGGCGCGCCACTCAAGGTTTGGCAGCGAGGGCATCAAGATAGAGACGGATTTTTTGGCGCGGGCCATTCTGTACGTGCCGCTGACGCTGGACGGGAAGGTAATGGGCGTGTTGGGAGCAAGCAATCACGACGCGCCGCGAGCGTTTAGCGCGCGAGACGAGTTACTATTGTCGGCGCTGGCCGATTTTGCAGCCATTGGCCTACGCAACGCCCGCACGTACCGCGAGTCGGAAGAGGCGCTGGCGACGCACCTGGAAGAACTAGAGACGATGTTGCGCATCACGCGCAATATCACGTCGTCGCTGGACCTGGACGAGGTGTCGGCGTTGACGATTCAGGAGGTGCATGCCAGCTGGGATATCGAGGCTTCGTCAATCTGGCTATTGGACGATGCGCGGCAGGATTTGCGTGTGCTGGTAAACGTGGGCACTTCTTTCGACATCCTCTCGCGTTTCCGTGTGGAGGTGGGCGACGGGATTGTGGGCCACGTGGTGAAAACGGGCGAGCCGCTGTTTACCAATGACGTGGAGAACCACCCGTTGCACTTCCGCGAGATTGACCAGCACACGGGTTTCCAGACGCGGTCCATCCTTTGCGTGCCGCTGGTGTTTAACCAGGAGGTCATCGGCGCACTACAGTTGTTGAACAAACGGAGCGGCGAATTTACGGTGGAAGACGTGCAGTGGGCGTCATCGATTGCCACGGCGGTGGCTATTGCCGTGTCTAACGCGCGGCTGTTCGCGGAATCTGCCTCGCGACAGCAGCTGTTGGAAGCGACCCTGGAGCGCAACGGCAACCCGATTTTTATTACGGACCGCGAAGGGTGTTTGCTGCTTTCGAACCAGCAGGCGCGCGAGCGGTTTGACCTGAGCGAGGGCGCGATCGGCCGGCCGGCTGCGGAGGTTGTGGCGCATGAGGAGTTGGCGGCGATTCTGGGCCAGCGGCTGCACGAGCGGGCCGTGGCGCAACGGCGCGAGCTGGAAATGGATGATGGCTCGGTGTGGTTGAGCACGATGGCGCCAATTCCGGATTATGGGCACATCATGGTGCTGCAGGATATCACGTACTTGAAGGAGCTGGATAGCGCCAAGTCGAACTTCGTGGCGACGGTGTCGCACGACCTGCGGGCGCCGTTGAATTCGATTAGCGGCTTCGCCACCAGCCTGGCGGAGTTTGGACCGCTGAATGAGAAGCAGCAGGAGTTTGTGGAACGGATCGTGCACTCGTCGGAGCGCATGATGAATCTGGTGTCGGCCCTGCTAGACCTGGCGCGAGTGGACTCAAAGCTGGAACAGGTGCGCGAGACGTGTGATACGGGGCAAATCGTGCGCAGCGTGCTGACCGACTTGCAGGGACAGGCCATGACGCGCAAGGTGGAGCTGGTCTTTGAACAGGAAGACGCACCGGCGCCGATTGTGGGCGACCCCACGCAGTTACGGCAGGCAGTCAGCAACCTGGTTGATAATGCAATCAAGTACTCGGAGAGCGGGCAGACGGTGCGCGTGACGTTGAGCAATAGCGACGATCACGTCTTGATCCGTGTTAGCGACAACGGGCCGGGGATTCCGGGCAAGGACATCCCGCACATTTTTGAGAAGTTTTACCAGGTGAAGGGCAATCGCGGGCGAAACGGCGCGGGGTTGGGCCTGACGCTTGTGCGTTCGATTGCCGAAGCGCACGGGGGCTGGGTCTCGGTGGAAAGCGAGCAGGCGAAAGGCAGCACGTTTACGATACAGTTGCCCGTGGAAGAGAGTAGCAACGGATCGGTTTGAGGCAAGGCGCGGCCGGCGCGCAGACGGGCATAAGAGGGCGGCAGGGGCAGTTTTTGGGAGTCGCCAACGGGAATCTGATAGTTTCTGGTGGGATTCCTGGATACACTGAGGGGAGCCGTTCAGCGGCTGAGATAGCGGATGTCTTACAGCATGCGACCGGTAGCCGACTTCTCGGCGTTGAGACATCCTATTTCTTGAGTAAGGTAGAAAAATACGATTTCTTGAGTAAGGAGAAGTGATTTATGCGCCAGGTGGCAATATTGGGCGTGGGGCAGGTGCCGGTGCGCGAGCATTGGGAACTGGCGATCCGCGATCTGGCTGTGGACGCGGCGCGCGCGGCAATGGACGACGCGGGGGTGGAGCGCGTGGATGCTATTTATGTGGGCAATATGACGAGCGGCACGATTAACCAACAGCGACAGTTGGGCGCGCTGGTGGCCGATTTCCTGGGCCAATGGGGCGTGGAAGCGGTGCGCCTGGAGGCGGCCTGTGGCTCGGCGGGCTCGGCGATGCGGCAGGGGATTATGGCCGTCGCCAGCGGAGACTGTGATGCTGTTCTGGCCGTCGGCGTGGAAAAGATGACGGAAACGCCGGGCGCGGATACGACGACGGCGCTGGTGGGCGCAGCCGATGCAGAGTTCGAAGGGGTGCAAGGCGTGAGTTTTGTGGGCCTAAATGCGCTGGTTATGCGGCGCTACATGCACGAGTACGGGTACGCGCACGATGATTTCGCGCCGTTTGCGGTAAACGCGCACGCTAATGGCGCCAGGAATCCAAATGCCATGTTCCGCAAAGCGATTACGCCGGAAGCATACCGCAAAGGGCGCGTGGTGGCCGATCCGGTCACGTTGTTTGACGCGTCGCCGGTAGGCGATGGCGCGGCGGCGCTGCTATTGGTTCCGGCAGAACGGGCGCCGCAGGCCGTGCGCGTGTTGGGCTCGGCGGTGTCGACGGACACGCTGGCGATTCACGACCGCCGCAACCCGATTTGGCTGGAGGCGGCGGAAAAGTCGGCGGCGAAAGCGCTGAAAGGGGCGGGCGTGGGCGTGGAGGACATCGACCTCTTTGAGGCGCACGACGCGTTCAGCATTATGGCGGCGCTGTCCCTGGAAGCCTGCGGCTTTGCCGAGCCGGGACAGGGCGTGCGTCTGGCGCAGGAGGGGGAGATATTGCCGCAAGGACGGATCCCCATCAGCACCATGGGCGGCCTGAAAGCGCGCGGGCACCCGGTGGGCGCAACGGGCCTGTACCAGCTGGCGGAGGCGACACTTCAGCTGCGTGGCGAGGCAGGCGAGGCGCAAATTGACGGCGTGCGTGTGGCGTTGACGCAGAATATCGGCGGCAGCGGCGCGACGATTGCGACGCATGTGTTGGGGGGTGGCGATTAGAGATTGGAGATTGGAGATTGGGCGTGACACGTGACATTTGATACGTGAAACGTGATAATTGACACTTGACACTTGGCGCATGGGTGGGGCGTGGTGTTATACTTGACGGTGTACCGTCGCTGCGGGTATCAGAGCAGTCAGAAACGCCGAAAACAAAGAGGATAACATTATGCGGCAGGCTGTGGAGCCTTCCTGGAGAGAGAGTATGGATGCAATTGAAGAAATGGCGGCGCTCCTCCTGGACAATAGCGGGGACGAGCAGGCGATTCTGAGCCGGGCGGCGGAGACGTTGGCCGAGGCCCTGGATTATGCGGCGGCGCTAATTGTAACAGGCGAAGAGGAGCAGGAGTCCTGGGTGCTGCGGGCCTATGCCCTGCGCGTGAGTGACGGCGTGGCTGCGGAGATGGCGCCGAGGCTACAGGAGGCGCTGGACGGTGAGCGGCGGCTATCGCCCAAGCAGAACGCAGAGGACGTGTTCGAGCTGTTGTATCCGCTGCTGGAAGAGCAAGAAGCAGCGCAGTGGCAGGAGATGGCGCAGATACGTGGCGTGCGCGTGCAGCCTCTTTCGTTACCGGGCGAGCCGGCGAGCCGTCTACTGATACTGTCCGCGCGGCCTCGTTTTGCAGAGATGGAGCGGCGCGCGCTGCAAGCGGCGGCGCAACAACTGGCGCTGGGCGTGCGTAACGCGCATCTTTACCAGCGCCTGGCGGAACAAGAGCACGCGGCGCAGACGTTTGCACATATGGCTTTTAGCGGGTCGGCCTACGTGCACACGTTGCGCAACCAGATTGGCGGCTTGCGAACCTACTTAGGGTTGGTAAAGGTGCTACCGCATCTGGAGCCGGCGCAACAAGACAGCGTGGTGGCAACTAGCCATATGGCGTTGAAACGTCTGGATCAGGCGACCGAGATTCTGGACCATCTGCACGAACCATGGCGCCGGCAACCAGAGGCAGAGACGGATGCGAACGACTGCCTGACGGCGGCTCTGGTGAAGGTGTTTGGCGGGATTACCATGGAGGAAGCGCAACAGGCATATGTTACATCGGGGGGGTTGCGCATCGAGTGGCAGCTGGCACCCGAGGCGCCCGGGTTGCGCGCGTCGCGCGAGATGTTGACGGAGGCTTTTCGCGTCGTGATTCGAAATGCGGCGGAGGCGCTGCAGGAGAAGTATGGCGCCGAGAATATGGAAGATGGGTTGCTGCAAATCGGGAGCGCGGTGGACGATAAGCATGTCGTGGTGACGATGCGGGACAATGGTCCGGGCATCGCGCCGGGGGATTTAGGGCGCATTTTCGATATGGGCTGGTCCACGAAGAAAGGCATGGGCATGGGTTTTGGGCTCTTCTGGGCGCGGAGTGTCGTCGAGGGACTGGGCGGTCACATCGAGGTGGAAAGCGCGCCGGACGACGGGGCAGCGTTCCATTTTTATTTGCCGGCGCCGCACACGCATCCACAATAGCCCATGGAGCACAGCCAGGAAAGAAAACAGTTTCGCGTGGGGCTGATGCTGCGCCTGAGCACGTTTCATATTGGCTCGGCGATGGGCGATATCCTCACTGCCAGCGTCTGGAATCGCATCATGATTACGGAGCTGGGCCTGCCGGCATGGCCCGTGGGGCTCCTCATCGCCTTGCGCTATCTGCTATCGCCGCTGAGCCTTTGGGCCGGTCATCGTTCGGACGCGCAGAGGCTATGGGGCTTCCGGCGCACGTCGTACATCTGGCTGGGCCGCGGGCTGATGGTGCTTTCATTTCCCTTGTTGGGCGTCAGCGTGGGGCGGCTTGGGGAGGCGCAGGGCGACGTGCTGGGTTGGTTGGCAGCGGCGGCCTGTTTTCTGCTCTATGGATTGGGCACGTTGCTGTCGGGGAGTCCTTTCTTGGCGCTGGTGCGCGACAGCGCGCCGCCGCGGAAGCAGGGGCTGGCGATTGCAATGGTAGAAACGGCGCTCATTGCCCTCTTCCCGGTCGTCGCAGTCGGCTTTGGGCGCTGGATGCAGACTTACGACGAAGCACTGTTCTGGCAGCTATTACAGGCGACGATGATCGGCGGTGGCTTTTTCTGGTTCTTTGCCGTGCTGGGCATGGAGCGCAGCCAAGGCAAGGGCGCAGCGAGCGGCGAACGACGCGCGCCGCGTGACTTCCGGAGCACGTTTGACGACATTCTGAGTGACGGACGCACGCGCCTGTTTTTCGTGTTCCTGTCAGTGGGCACGTTCGCGGCCTGGATGCAAGATAATATTCTGGAACCATTTGGCGGCGACGTGTTTGGCATGGACGTGGGCCGCACGACGCGGTTTACAGGCTATTGGGGCACGGCGACGGTGGTGACGCTGCTTTTGAGTTTCTATATCTTCCGGCGTCGCGAATCGGCGCGCGTGGTCGGTGTGGCGCAGGTGGGCCTGGCGGTGATGGCGTTGGGTATGTTGTTTATTATGGCGGCGGGCGTGATGGAGAGTGAAAGAGTGGTCACACCAGGACTATTGGTATACGGTGTGGGATTTGGCTTTTACACGTTTGGCGGGCTTAGCCTGATGGCCGCTATGTCGCCTGACCCGCATGCCGGCGCTTATCTGGGACTGTGGTCTGTGGCAGTGCTAATTTTCAAGGGGCTAGGCACGTTTACCGGCGGCGCGCTGCGCGACCTGTTCTTGTTGGGCGTAGGATTGGCGCCGGGATGGAGCTATGGGCTGGCCTTTGCCTTTTCGGCAGTGGGCTTGGTTGGCGCCGTGCTGCTGTTGAGCCGCCTGGATGTGGCGGGATTCGTGCAGGATGCACGCTATAATAATACACCGCAAATGAAAATTGAATCGTTGAGGTAACTATTTACTATGACTCTTTCGCGCAAAGAGCGACGGCGACAGGAGATGATGAGAAAGCGCCGTCGTCGCCAACTGATGATCGGCGTTCCGGCTATACTCATTGTGTTATTGCTTGGCTATCTCATTTTCGACCGTTTTGTGACGCCGATTGCGGGCCTTGAGGAACTGGGCCCGCAAGAGCAAGGCCACGATCAGAACGTCGTCATCGAGGAAACAAGCTTGCCGCCTGCAGGCGGCGTCCACCACCCGACGTGGCTCAACTGTGGCGTCTACCGCCAACCGGTTGAGCTGGAACACGCGATACATTCTCTCGAGCATGGGGCCGTGTGGCTGGCCTACCATCCTGACCTGCCGGACGAGCAGGTGGCAATTCTGGAGGATTACGGGGACAGCTATACGCTCGTTGCGCCCTACCCTGAACTGGAAAGTCCGATTGTGGCTACGGCCTGGGGAGCGCGCCTACAGGTAGATGAAGTTCCGGATGATAGTCTGGAGCGCTTTTTGACGCGCTATAAGGGGCAAGGTCCGGAGGTAGGCGCGACGTGTAGCGGCGGTACGGGAA
>CAYSMQ010000190.1:0-9346 GCA_964432035.1 uncultured Ardenticatenaceae bacterium | reverse complement strand
TTTCGCGTGATTGCCGGTTCAGAAGGAGCCGGTTCTGGGGATAAATGCTGTACGTTGCGCAGGCGGGCCATGAGCAGGTTGTCGCGCCATCCACCATCGCCGAAAGCAGCGCGATGGCGCCGTCCCTCGGTCTCGAATCCAAACTTTTCATAGAGATTAATGGCGGCTGTATTGTCGGTGAAAACGTCCAGTTCAACGCGTAGTAAATTGAGCCAATTGTCGGCAATATCGAGGGCGGCTTGCATCAGACAGGCGCCGACGCCGAGTCGCCAATGCGGACGGCCCACCATCAGTCCCAGTCGAGCCATGTGCATTAGCCTTGGGCGCTGAAGATGGTCCAGTGTTACGCTGCCCACGGCGTGCCCCTCTAGCTCGGCCACGAGATAGTGGCGTCCGCGCTCCTCTTTGTTGATGTACTCCTCGGTGGCAGACAGCTCGAGGGCCGGATGCAACATGATCATACGCGCGACGTCGGGATGTCGCGCCGCCTCATAGAGATCGCGCGCATCTTCCGGGCGCACGGGCCGGACGCTCAACTGCCTGCCATCTTTGATCTTGACCTGCCAGGGATTCACCACATTCTTCCTCCAAAACACCGGGTTAAACGGCATGTTAACATGGCAACAAAGTGCGATGCAAGCACGCCACAGGAATTGCGCTCAATTTGACTTGACACGGCCACAGGCGTCTGTATACAATATGAGTATCCGGGAAATAAAACAGCGTTTTACTAGGTATAACAAAAGAGCATAACGTGCCAGATTACACGATTGCAGTCGTCGAAGATGCTATAAAGGTGCTCGATACTTGCCTAGACTCAGACGAACCAATGTCGCTGGCGGAAGTCACACGCCAGACCGGTCTCGTCAAGAACAAGGCATTTCGCATTCTTTCGACTTTGGAGAAGCATCATCTTGTGGAACGGAACGGAGGCGACGGTTACCGGCTCGGCGTTCGGTTTTTGAGTTTTGGCGAGCGCGTCCGCGGGCAGATGGACCTTGTAGAGGCCAGCCAGATGGTCATGGATCGACTTGCTGCCGAAACCGGAGAAAGCATCTTTCTTGGCATTGTCGATGGGCAAGAAGCGCTCTGTGTTGAGGCGCGCGAGTCAAAGCGCTCGATCCGCCTGTACGCGCGTGTGGGACGCCGCTCACCGCTTCACGTGGGGGGTGTTCCCAAGGTGCTATTGGCCTATCTACCTGAGGAAGAGCGCGATCTCCTGTTGGACGATACCCCGTTTGAGGCTTTCACGCCGCATACCATTCGCGCGCGCGACGAACTTGAGAAACTCCTGGAGCAAATCCGAGCGCAGGGCTATATCGTCGCGGCCGACGATCTGGATCTTGGCGCGCACTCGGTGGCCGCTCCTATCTGGAATTACGACGGTCGCATGATAGCAGCCATTTCTATCGCCGGCCCCTCGTCGCGTTTTACGCCAGAAGCGATCGAGCGATACGTGACGTTGGTTCGAATTGGCGCTTCGGAAATCTCGGACAAACTTGGCTATCAAGAAAAAACGGGCCGCTTCGCGCCCGCTCAATAAAACTCGTTTTAGTGGCGCCGGCTCCATTAATGCGTTCTTTCCATCGGCATTTCAGCGCACTTATCCAGTTAACACAACACCACTAACACAATTGAAGGAGGATAGACGATGCAGACTTTAGTAGGTCCGTCCACACCGGCTACCGAGCAGTCGCTTCTCGAGGCGTTGTCGCCAGATGCGCCGTGGGCGCTTATCGAGCGCTTTAGCGAACTGATCCGGGAGTCGGGCAGCGAGGACGAGCGCGAGGCAGCGCGTTACATCGCGGAACAATTAGAGATATTGGGCGTGCCGTACAACGTTTATGAGCCTGAGTTGTTTCTCAGTGTGCCTGTCACGGCGTCCTTGGTCGTGAATGGTCGCGCCCTACGGGCCAAGACGCCGGCCTTTTCGGCCTCGACGGACGCGGACGGACTGAGCGGGGAGCTTGTCTACGTGCCTGCGCAGAACCCCAGGAGTTCCAGTGGATTCTTCCAGTTTTCGGGCAACGGACATGCCAACGTGCGCGGCAAGATCGTCGTCAGCGACGGCTACGGTTTTCCGGGCGCCGTTCGTTACTTCGAGCAGCAGGGCGCCATCGGTCAGATATACATTAACCCGGGCGAAGATATTCATTGGGGCATTTGCACGACGATTTGGGGCGCGCCCGATTTAGATTCGGCCGGGCGACAGCCACGCACACCGGTGATTGCCATCAACCGCCCAGACGGCGAATGGCTGCTGGAACAGCTGGATGAAGAGACAGTCGAGGCGACGGTGCATACCAGCCTCAAGGAAGGGTGGTTTCCTTGCCCGCTCATCGTCGCCGAGATTGAGGCCGGCGCGCCCCGCTCTGAGCCCGGGCGCTTCGTGTTGGTGCACGGTCATTATGACTCATGGGATATTGGTATCGGGGACAATGCCGTGGGAGACGCTACATTGCTCGAACTTGCCCGTGTCTTCCACCGGCACCGCGATCAACTTTCGCGCAGTTTGCGGGTTGCCTGGTGGCCCGGTCATTCAACGGGGCGTTATGGAGGCTCAACCTGGTACGCGGACACGTTTGGGCTGGATCTGATGCGCAACTGTGTCGCGCAGGTCAATATCGACTCGCCTGGATGTCGCTGGGCCACGGAGTATTACGACATCTCCTGGATGGGTGAGGCTGAAGATTTCTGCATCGAGACTATCCGCGACGTCACCGGCAAGGAAGCGTCGGGCGAGCGCCCACATCAGGCAGGCGATTACTCATTTAATAATATTGGCCTCACCGGCTTCTTCATGCTGCTTTCCACGATGCCCGAGGAGCTACGGGAGGAGAAAGGATACTATGCCGTGGGCGGTTGCGGCGGCAACATTGCCTGGCATACAGAAAACGACACGTTGGAATTGGCCGACAAGGATAACTTGATGCGCGACCTGCGCGTCTACGTGTCGGCGCTGCAGCGCGTGCTAAACAATCCCATCTATCCCTTTGATTTTCGCAGGGTCGCGGCGGAGTTCCGCACAACGCTCGAGCAATATGCCGGCGCCGCCGGTGGCAGCGTGGATTTTACCCCGACCTTTACGGCGTTGGATTGGCTAGATGAAGCACTCGAAGGCTTCTACGCTCACATTCGAACGCTTACCGACCACAATGTGGATGACGCGGCGGTACAAGCTGTCAATAACACGCAATTGGAGCTGGCACGCATTTTAGTTCCCATCAATTTCACCCGCTCGGGGGCGTTTCGTCATGAGCCGGCGTTACCTGTGCCGCCATTGCCCGACGTAGCTCCGGCGCTGGACTTGCCGGAGGCCACGGGTCACCAGAAGCACGTTCTACAGACACACGTGCGCCGGGGCGTTAACCGTGTGGCCTGGGCGCTGGAACGGGCAGCCGCGGTTGCCGGCAGCTCGTGGGCCGAATTGGACAAGATAGACCGCGTCGCCGCCGATGGAGCGGACGCGAGGAGGTAACTCATGAGAATCGTTTACTTGGTTCCCGGCCCCATGGGCCGCACGGCTGCGGGGAAGGCTGAAGTTGAACGGCGCGGCGCCCTTCTGAAGAAGTACGCGGCGCCCGGCACGGAAACCGGTATCCAGGATGTGCCAGAAGGGCCGGCTTCTATCGAGAGCATGTACGAAGAGTATCTTTCAATACCGGCGACGGTGCGCGCGGCGATAGCTCTGGAGCAAGATGGCTGGGATGCCATTATTCTGGGTTGCTACGGCGATCCCGGTCTGGATGCCCTACGCGAGCTGATCTCGATACCCGTCGTCGGTCCCGGCGAAGCGACGGCGCTGATGGCGGCTTCGCTGGGCCATCGTTTTTCGATCATAACCATTACAGATAGCGTCATCGCTTTCACCGAGCGGCTGGTGCGCAATGCGGGTGTGGGCGACAAACTGGCAAGCGTGCGCGCCATTGACATACCCGTGCTTGAACTACACGATGACCGAGAGCAGACTATCGACGCCACCATCCGCGAGGGACGCCGCGCAATTGAAGAAGACCGCGCGGACACACTCATTCTTGGCTGCATGAGTATGGGGTTTCTGGAAGTCGCCGAAGCGGTTGCGCCTGAGCTTGGTGTGCCGGTTCTAAACCCGGGCAAGTCTTCGCTCAAATTTGCCGAGGCGTTGGTAGGCGCCGGTGTGACCCACTCGCGGCGTGCCTATTTGACGCCGCCCAAGCTAGCAGCCGGTAACGGCATGACCGCTGCCGATCTGTTCCACGCCACGGTCTGATACCCGATATCTCTCAGTGCAGGAGGAGAGGATGAGGTCACTATTCACCGGTTTCAAGCTCATCGACGGTACGGGGCGGGATCCGGTTCATGATGCGGCGCTCCTGGTTAGCGAGGAGCGCATTGAATGGGTTGGAGCAGAGCGCGATTTGCCGCCGGAAGCGCTAGATGTCGAAGAACAAGACCTTTCTGGTCGCACGGTTATTCCCGGCCTGATTGACGCTCACGTGCACGTCTGCTGGAATGGGCGCGAGAGCGTGCCCGACCTGGTGCACCGCGATCGCGATGCGCTACTGCTAGAGGCGGTTGACTCTCTGCGCCGCATTCTAGCCTCGGGAACGACGACGGTGCGCGATGTGGGCGGACAGGATTATATCGAGATGTCATTGCGCGCAGCGATGGAAGCGGGCCACATTGAAGGCCCGCGGCTGCTTACGTCCGGAAAGATTATTACCATGACGGGCGGTCACGCACACTTTGCCGCCAGAGAGGCTGACGGCGTGGACGAGCTGCGCAAGGCAGCCCGCGAGCAGATTAAGGCCGGCGCCGACAGTATCAAGCTGATGGCAACCGGCGGCGCCGCCACGCCGGGCCAGGACGTGCAGGCCAGCCAGTTCACGGTCGAGGAGATGACGGCAGCGGTGCAGGCTGCGCACGCCATGGGCCGCACGGCAGCAGCGCACTGTCATGGTGCGGGCGGTATCAAGAACGCCTTGCTAGCGGGCATGGATTCCATCGAACATGGCAGCTATCTTGACGAAGAGGCGGCCGATTTGATACTCGAGAAAGGAGCCGCCGTCGTCTTTACGCTTGGCGTAGCCAATCCCGATCCAGAGCAGATTCCGCCGGGCGCGCGCGCTGAAGCAGAACGGATGCAAGGCATGCTGGAAATGCTGCGGGGGCGCGTGCGGCAATCGGTAGAGCTTGCCCGCGAAAAAGGCGTGTTCGTGGCTTCAGGTTCGGACGCGGGCGGAAACCCGCTGGCTCCGCACGACTTCAGCATGGCTGTGGAACTGGAAGAGCTTGTCGACCATGGACATGCGCCCCTGGAAGCGCTGTCTATTGTGACCAGCAACAACGCGCGCGTGCTGCGCATGGAGGACGACGTGGGCACGCTGGAAGCGGGCAAATTGGCCGATTTTGTGGTGCTTGGCGCCGATCCATCGCAGGATATTAGCAACGTACGCCAGGTAGAAGCCGTCTACAAGGGCGGCGCGCAGGTTGTGTGACGTAAGAGAGAGAAGGACAGCATGGTTGACGTGCAACAGGTAATCGAAGAGCGCAAATCTATGTATCTTGACTGGCTTGTGCGGCTGTGCCGGCAACCGTCCATCGCCGCCGAGGGAAGGGGCATGCCTGAGACGGCGCGGCTTGTGGAAGCGATGTTACAGGACATCGGCGCGAGGACGAGGCAGGTAGAAACGGACGGATACCCGGTGGTCTATGGGGAGCTTGGCGAGGGCGACCGTACGCTGGCTTTTTATAACCATTATGACGTGCAACCGGCCGATCCGCTGGATGCCTGGGACAGCGATCCGTTTGCGGCCGACGTGCGCGACGGTGTGCTTTATGCCCGCGGCGTCGCCGATAACAAGGGAAACATTGTGGCGCGTATGGCAGCGGTGGACGCCTACGTGCGCACGCACGGGCGGTTGCCGGAACGCGTCAAATTCATCATCGAGGGCGAGGAGGAGATCGGTAGTCCGCATTTAGAGCAGTTTGCCGCAGAAAATCAGGAGCTGATCGCGGCCGATGGCTGCATTTGGGAGGCGGGCTACTCCGATCCGCAGGGGCGGCAAGAGGTCTATTTAGGGGTTAAGGGCATCCTCTATGTCGAACTGGCAACAGAGCAGGCGAACGTGGACTTGCATTCGATGTGGGCATCCATTGTGCCCAGCGCGCCGTGGCGCCTGTTGCACGGGTTGCGGGCTATCAAAGATGAGCAAGATCACATCACTGTAGACGGCTTCTATGATCGCGTGCAGCCGCCCTCAGCGGCCGATTTGGAGGCCCTGCAACAGATGCCCTTTGACGAAAGAGAGTGGCGCCGCCAATTGGGGCTGAGCGCTTTCGTTAACGATTTAAGCGGGCAGCCGCTCTTACGCAAACATATTTTTCAACCAACGGCGAACATCTGCGGCATGTGGTCGGGGTACACGGGCGAGGGCATGAAAACGGTCTTGCCGCACCAGGCGCGCGCAAAAATCGACTTTCGCCTGGTACCCGACCAGGATCCAAGAGAACTTTTCGACTTACTCGTGGCGCACCTGCGCCGTTGCGGGTTCGACGACGTGCAGGTGACCCTGCTTGCCGCCGAGCATCCGGCGCGCACGCCTGCCGATCACCCTTTCGCGCAGCTGATGGTTGACACGGTCGCCGATGTCTATGAAAAAGCGCCCGTTGTTTACCCTATCGTACCCGGTACGGGACCGATGTACGCGCTGTGCCAACGTTATGACATCCCCGCTGTTTCCGTGGGTGTGGGCAACGCGAATTCACGCAATCACGCACCAAACGAGAACATCTATTTGGATGACTTTTATCAGGGAATCCGTCTAATGGCCGCCGTCCTCGAACGGTTTCCTGCGATGAAAGGTTGACGAAGTATGTACAGTATGAGGAGGCAGAAAATGAAGAAAAAGAGACTGCTGATGACGGTGTTGACTGTAGGCATTGTCCTGCTCTTTGCGCTCGCGGCCTGCCAGCAGGCAGCCCCGGAGCCCGAGGAACCGGAATCACAGGGTGAGGAGACGGCGGCGGAGGAGGTGGCAGAGGAGCCGGTAGAGGAGCCTGAAGAGGAAGCGCAGGAAGAGACGGCTGAGGATGAGGCGGAAGAAGCGCCGGCAGAGCCAGCGGCGGCAGGCGAGCCGGTCCCGCCCATCACCGTTCTCTCCAATGTCCAGGCTGCGGATCCCATCGAGTTCGAGTCCACACGCCTCTTGGTAGAGAACATGCGCCAGCTAGGCTTGGAAGTCGAACACCGGGCCATGCCGTGGGAGCAACAGTCCGATCTAGTCTGGTTCAACCGCCAAGACTGGCAGATGACGGCCTGGCGTATGGTGGGACGTCCAGAACGTATGGATCCGGATGAGTTTGTGGTCAACTTGTTCCACTCTTCGACGGCGGAAGATGGATACAATTTCGTAGGCTATGAGAATCCGGAGTACGATGCTTTGGCGCTGGAACAGCGCGCGGCGACGGATCGTGAGGATCGACGGGAGATTATTTACCAGGCACAAGAGGTGATCGCCAATGACGTGCCTTACGTCTACGTGGCCCACCCGCAATTGCCCTATGCCTTCCGTACGGATGTGTGGGATCCGTCCACAATCGTTGAGGCGCAGGGCATTGGCATTAAGAACTTCTGGACCTGGATTCAGGCCGAGCCCGTTGGCGATCAGCGCAACTTCATTGCCAATACGGGTGATGTCTTACAGGCCATCAATCCCCTTTACATCTCTGGCGACGCGGACTCCCGCGTCACCGAGTTGATCTGGGATCGGCTGATGCGCATTGGACCTGACGGCTTACCGCAACCGTGGGCCGCGGAGTCGGTGGAGTGGGAGGACGATCTCAATGTACTCGTAACGATTCGCGAGGGGATGACCTGGCACGACGGCGAGCCCGTCACAGCCGAGGATGTCGTGTTCTCATTCCAATCGCCGACCACGGGTGAGGCGCCCATGTACCAACCCTTCGTGGACAAGATCGCCAACATCGAGATCGTGGACGACCGCACCGTGCGCTTTACGCTGAGCGAGCCCTGGGTTGCGTTTGAAACGGCGTCGTTGGCCAAGCTGAACCTGGTGCCGGCGCACATTTGGGAACCGATTCTTGAAGATCTGGCCGACAGCGAAGAGAACGCCGAAGATTACCAGGAAGAAGTTCCAATCGGCTCCGGACCGTATCGCTTCGTAAACTGGACGCCGTCCGAAGAGGTGATTCTGGAAGCGAACCCCGATCATTTCTCCCCGCCACAGGCCGATGGCTGGATCCTGCGCATCATTCCTAATGTGGAATCTGCCCTGGGCCAACTGCGCACCGGTGAGATCAATTTCCTGATGGAGTGGGAAGGCGATCCGACCGTTCTTGAGCAGGCGGCAGAAGAAGATGAGAATCTTGAAGTCATCGCCACGACTGAACTTGGCTTCCGCTTCTTTGGCATGAACACGCGCCTGGCGCCGTTCGACGACGTCAACTTCCGTCGCGCGGTCGCGCACGTGATCCCTAAAGATGCCATCGTGCAGAATATCTTTAGAGGGTACGCGGAACCGGCCGACTCCTACGTCTCGCTGGCCATCGACTTCTGGCACAACCCGGATCTGCCGCAGTACGAGTTTAGCCTCGACCGCGCGCGGGAAGTGTTGAGCGAGGCTGGCTACAGCTGGGATGACGACGGTCGCTTACTGCTACCGGCGGAGTAAAGGTGTACAAAGCACGCTAGCTTAGTGGAGGATGGCCTGATACGGGGCGCCGGCCATCGTGGAAAGGCCATCCTCCTTTGCTTTCGAGGAGAGTAGTCACATGCAGCGACGGGTACTGGCTTATCTGTCAGGCCGGTTCTTACAGAGTATTCTGGTGCTGTGGGTGGTCGTTACGATTCTCTTTCTGTTGTTCCGTTTGGCGCCCGGAAACCCCTTGGTTGCCTACATCGATCCCACGTTTACAGGCGAACAGCAGGAAGCCCTGATGCGCCGCTTCGGGCTCGACCAACCGCTGCCCGTACAGTACCTCGTCTACCTTGGCAACCTTGTTCAGGGTGACCTGGGCGATTCTTTCTTTCAACGGGCGCCGGTGACCCAGATCGTGATGGACGTTCTGCCCAACACCCTTTATCTGACGTTTACGTCGCTGATCCTGGCTTATCTGATCGGCGTAGTGGGCGGCATTGTGCTGGCCTGGCGGCGCGGCACGCGTCTGGAAGAGGCGGGCGTCGTGTTCACGTTGATGAGCCGTTCCGCTCCGGAGTTCTGGGTGGGCATGATCCTACTGGCGCTATTTGCCTTTCGCTTGCAGTGGCTGCCCTCGTCCGGCGCCAGCAGCCCGGGCGTCATCTTCGAATCGGAGCTGGACAAACTGACGTCGCTCGACTTCTGGC
>CAYSMQ010000189.1:0-9361 GCA_964432035.1 uncultured Ardenticatenaceae bacterium | reverse complement strand
CTGTCAACGAACAGGAGCAGGCGCTAGCTAGTTTCTAACACATATGCCCGCACAAAGACCGCATTATCAGACCGCCGACCTGCGTCAGCTTGTGGCGCCTGGTAGAACTACATGGACGAACCAAAGTTAATTAGCCAGGCGCAAGAAGGCGATCTAACCGCTTACAACACGCTGGTTTTACACTACCAAGATATCGTATACAACGTAGCGCTGCGCATCATGAAGGATCCGGCTTCGGCGGAGGACGCGGCACAGGATGCCTTTATTTCCGCCTACAAGGCGATCAAGGGCTTTCGCGGGGGCAACTTTAAGTCCTGGCTGCTACGGATTGTCACCAACACCTGTTATGACGAATTGCGCCGACGCAAACGCCGGCCCCAATCATCGCTGGACGAAATAACCGAGGACAATCCGTCGGTCTCGTTCATGGCCGACGACCAACCTGGACCGGAGCAACACCGGCACCAGGTGGAACTGGTTGACGCCGTAAGGCATTGCATGGATGAGCTCCCCGACGAGCAGCGTATTGCAGCCGTCCTGTGCGACATCGAGGGCCGTGAATACCAGGAGATCGCGGATATCACCTCCGTCTCTTTGGGCACTGTTAAATCGCGCATCAGCCGCGCGCGCAGCAAATTACGCGACTGTTTACAGGGATATTCGGAACTAATTCCGGTCGAATATCGTCTACATACATAGAAGATGACATTGCCAACATTACACGGAGAGACATCCGATTTTTTGGAATACCATTCGCATTCGGACTCGCAGCAGGAAAAATCGGATGTCTTTGCCGCTCTTAAATAAAAATCACGTTGTAGTACTAGCTTTGTAGCGGAACATGTTTGACTTTTTGAGAAATATCACCAAATCGGCCGAGGAGAAGCGTCAGGAACGCCTGAACGCTTACCTGGACAACGCGCTATCGGCCCAGGAAAGACGCCGGTTTGAACAAGAGCTGGAACAGGATGCCGCCCTGCGCGCCGAATTAGAGGCGTTACGTTGGGTGAAGCTCAGCGTGCAACAGGTGCCGCGCGTGCGGGCGCCGCGCAATTTCGTCCTGGATCCGGCCGTATACGGGCAAAAGGAAAGCCAAGGCCAAGGGGTGCTATCCGGCTTCTATCCCGGCCTACGTGTGGCGACGGCGTTGACCGCCTTCTTCTTCATGCTGGCGCTGGCGCTCGATCTCGCCACGCCCTATGGTGCTCTGAACCGGCCACTTTTGGGTACAGGCGCCTCGCAAGTGGCAATGGAGGATTCGTTCAGAGAGGGCGACGTGGCCATGGTTGCCGAAGAGGAACTGGAGAGCGCGCCGGCAGCGGCCGATGAAGCGCCCGCTGCAGCTGAGGAACCGGCCGAAGAACCTGAGCCAGAAATTTCGGCCTTCGCCATCACCGAAGAGCCGGCTGTGGGCGAAGTTGCAGAAGAGGCCGCAGAAGAGGGTGTGGAAGAAGAAGCCATCACGGCCGCACAACCTCAGGCAGAGGAGGAAGCGGCGCAAGAGGAAGCGGCGCAAGAACAACCAGAGGCCCAAACGCCGGTAGAGCCGGGCGTAGGTGGCGCGACGACCTCCGATGAACGCACCACCGAGTCCACAGAAGCAGCCGATGGCGATGCACTCGCGCCACAGGGAACGCCGGCGCCGCCCTCACCCGAGTTGCTCGCGACCGACGTTCACACGCCGACCGTCGCCACCCCAACGGCGTCGGTCGAAGACACCGCTGACCTTGAGTCACAGGTGGCAACCCGCACGGCGACTCAGTTCCCCTACCTACTAGTTATTGAAATCGTCCTGGGCGCCGCCCTGGCCGGGTTGGTGGTTGTGATGTTGATTTTGAGAAGGGGAGGATAAGCGGAGACTGGAGATTGGAGATTAGAGATTATTGGCGTCGACATTACCCAATCTCCAATCTCTAATCCCCAATCTCTATTCATGTCACAATCCCAATCCGCACCCGCCGAATACGCCTACTGTCCCCGCTGTGCCACCCCTCTGGAAACGCGCATGGTTGGCGACAAACCGCGGCGCGCCTGTCCATCGTGTGATTTCATCTACTTCACCGATCCCAAGGTCGGCGTGGGTGTGTTGATAACCAAGGGGGACAAACTGCTGCTTGTGCGGCGCACGATGAATCCGGAGCGAGGCAAGTGGAGCATTCCCGCCGGTTTTCTGGATCGGGGCGAGGATCCGCGCGATGTGGCCGTTCGCGAAGTGTTTGAAGAGACGAATCTTCGCGTGACCATCGAAGAACTTGTCGACGTCTATTTCAACCCGCCTACCGGGCAGGGCGGCGCTTCTGTTTTCATTCTATACCGCGGCCGGCTTCTGGGTGGAGAGATTGAAGCCGGTGACGACGCCGATGCAGCAGCCTTTTTCGATCCCGACAAAGTCCCCGAACTGGCATTCGCCAGCACACGTGACGTCATTCAGCGCCTTCGCAAACAGGTGGCTAAACAGGAGAATTGCTGAAGCTAGCCCTGTTTGACTTGGAATAGGCCACAACATACAATCCGCGGTGAGGATACGTCCCGGAGAAAGACCCATGGATATATTTGAGAAAGTCTATTGTGATGAGCGCCTGACAAGGGCGCGTGAGGTCAAAGAGCGTGGGCTTTATCCATACTTTGTGCCGCTAGACGGTACGGAAGGCACTGAGGTGACAGTCGAGGGACGCTCTGTATTAATGATCGGCTCCAATAACTACCTGGGACTGACGACACACCCCCGCGTTCGTGAAGCGACAAAGCGCGCCGTGGATGAGTTCGGAACGAGCTGCACCGGCTCGCGATATCTCAACGGGACGTTGAAGCTACACCAGGAGTTGGAGACACGCCTGGCGGCCTTTGTAGGCAAGGACGCCGCGCTTGTCTTTAGCACCGGCATGCAGGCAAACCTGGGCGCACTCTCTGCCATTGTGGGCGCCGGCGATTACGTTATCCTGGACAAAGAAAATCACGCCAGTATCGTGGACGGTGTTCGCTTGAGTCAGGGAACCATGCGACGTTACCGGCACAACGATATGCGCCACCTGGAGCGCGTGCTGGACAGCATCCCCGAAAACGCCGGCAAGCTGGTTGTTGTCGATGGCGTATTCAGTATGAGCGGCGACATTGCGCCCCTGGACGAGATCGTGCCCATCTGCCAGAAGTACGGCGCCCGGCTGTACGTTGACGATGCCCACTCCCTGGGCGTGTTGGGTGGTGGACGTGGCACAGCTGCCCACTTCGGCATGGAAGATGACGTAGACATGATTATGGGCACGTTCAGTAAATCGTTCGCCTCTATTGGCGGCTTCATTGCCGGCGACGCCGACGTCATCTCATACGTTCAGCACCACGCCCGTTCGCTCATCTTTAGCGCCAGCTTACCGGCGCCCAACGTGATGGCGGTCATGACCGCGCTCGAAATCATGGAAACCGAGCCCGAACATGGGCAACGGCTGTGGGAGAACGGCGACTATATGCTTAACTGTCTTAACGAAATGGGGTTCAACACGGGTCAGACGGAGACGCCCATTGTGCCCATCATCATTGGCGAGGATGGGCCAACATTTCTCACATGGAAGTTGCTCTACGAACGGGGTCTTTATACAAATCCAGTCGTAACGCCGGCCGTTCCCCCGGGCCAGGCAATGTTGCGCACGAGCTACATGGCGACACATACGCGCGATCAGCTGGACCGTGCACTGACAATTCTCGGCACGACCGGCCGGCAACTGGGCCTCATCTCCGACTGATAACGTGAACGACAACTCCACAAGCATCGCAACCCATTTCAAAGTCGATCAAGCTCCTGAAGCAAATCCCCAGGCCATCGTGCGTGCGCCAAATGCGCGCTTCACCGTGCTCACGTCACGCCTCATTCGCCTGGAATTCGATCCGGACGAAACGTTCGTCGATGAGGCAAGCCAGGCGTTCTGGCACCGGCGACAGCCCGTGCCAACCTTCGAGGTCACAGAGAGTGATGAGCAGCTCACAATCCTTACGGAGCATCTCCGGTTGCAATATGATGCAGGCGAAGGGCTTTTCACTCCCGAGACGCTATCTATCAAGTTGCGCGACCGGCGCCAAATGTGGCGCTATGGCGACCTTGACGAACAAAATTTGAAAGGCACGCTGCGCACACTGGACCTGGTCAGCGGCGCGGCAACCCTCGACCCTGGCTTACTTTCACGCGGCGGCTGGGTCGTCGTCGACGATTCGCGGAGCCTGATTTTTGACGAGCAAGGTTGGCTGGCGAACAGGAACAGCAACCAGCAGGCGCTCGACCTCTACTTCTTCGGCTACGGCAAAGATTACCAAACCTGTCTACAAGATTACTTCAGGACAACCGGCGCTGTGCCGTTGTTGCCGCGCTGGGCGCTGGGCAACTGGTGGAGCCGCTTTTGGGAGTACACGCAAGATGAGCTGCAGACGTTGATCAGCGAGTTTCGCCGACATGAGGTGCCGCTGTCGGTGTGCATCATCGATATGGATTGGCACCTTACCGAGACGGGCAATGAATCGAGCGGGTGGACAGGCTATACGTGGAATCGTGATCTCGTCCCCGATCCTAAGGGATTACTGGACTGGTTGCATGAGCAGGGCCTGCGCACGGCGCTGAACCTTCATCCCGCGGAAGGCATCCATCCCCACGAAGAGGATTATGAAGCGATGGCGCGCGCCATGGGCGTGGACCCTGAAAGCAAAAAACCGATCCCCTTCGATATTGCCGATCCGCGTTTCGCGCACGCCTACTTCGAAATCTTGCACCATCCCAAAGAAGAGGAGGGCGTCGACTTCTGGTGGATGGACTGGCAACAGGGCACGCTAACGTCAATGCCCGGACTGGATCCGCTATGGTGGCTCAACCACCTTCATTTTTACGATCACGCCCGCATGCAAGACGAGCGGCCCCTTATCTTTTCGCGCTGGGGTGGCCTCGGCAACCATCGCTATCCCGTGGGTTTCTCCGGCGATACCGTCGTCGATTGGCCCTCGCTGGCCTTCCAACCGTACCAGACGGCAACTGCGGCGAACGTGGGCTTCGGGTGGTGGAGCCACGACATCGGCGGGCATATGCAAGGTATAGAGGAGCCCGAACTCTACGCGCGCTGGGTCCAGTTTGGTGTCTTCAGCCCTATCATGCGGCTGCACAGCACCAAAAACCCCTATCACGAGCGGCGCCCATGGGCCCGCGACGCCGAGACTTTCCGCGTGACACGGGACGCCATGCAGCTACGCCATAGCCTCATACCCTATCTATACGCCATGGCCTGGCGCAATCATAAGGAAGGCGTCACTCCCATCCGGCCCATGTACCACGACTTCCCAGAGCACGAGGAAGCCTATCACTGCCACGACCAGTACACATTTGGCAGCGAGCTCGTCGCCGCGCCCTTCCTGCAGCCCGCAGACAAAGACACGCGCCACAGCCGTCAGGTGATATGGTTGCCTCCCGGAGACTGGTTCCACTTTTTCGACGGGCGACATTTTGCCGGGGATCGTTGGCAAGCCTTTTATGGCACACTGGATGAGATTCCTGTCTTGGCCCGCGCCGGGGCCATCGTTCCCCTCGCGCCGCGCGCCGGCTGGGGTAGCGTGGAGAATCCCAAGGCCCTGGATGTCATCGTCTTTCCCGGCGCCGACAACGTGTTCGAATTATACGAAGACGATGGCGTAAGCCTTGCCTATCAGGATGGCGCTTATGCAGTCACACGCTTGAGTCAGGAGTGGCGCGGGGACCACTTACGCTTCGAAATTGCGCCGGTAGAGGGCGACCGCTCCCATCTGCCCGACTTACGCACTTATCGCCTTATGTTTCGTGGCGTTAACGCCAGCGCCGGTGTTCAGGTACATATGAACGGAGAGAGCCTCCCGGTGGAGAAAACGTTCGACGAAGAAATGAACACGTTGCGCATTGCACCGTTGACAATGGCAGCGGACGAACAACTCGTCGTCGTGCTCAGTGCAGCGCAGGGCGAGTTGATGCCGCGAACCGATCACCGGCAGGCGACCTTGGAGCGCATGATCGCTGCCTTCCGGTTACAGACGAGCGCGAAAATGGGCATCGCAGAGCGCTTGCCGCAAATCATTGCGCGGCCCGAAACGCTGGCCGATTACGCAGTGGAGCTCAAAGAGAGCCATTGGCAGGCGCTTCTAGAGACGATTCTCGACGCGGGGCTGGACCGCAACGATCACAGCGGCGAAGAACGGCTCGTTTTGTGGAACAACAACGAAGATGAACGCGTCACATACCGGCTGTCGCGCCAGTACCGGCACCGGTGGATGCCCGACGACCGCTTCGAAGCGGAGCAAGGCGCCCTACCACGCTTCAAGGTCATCCTACCGGCAAAGGAGCTGCCAGACGCCGATTGGCGCCTGACGGTCCAGTATGCGCCGGCTATGTGGGCTGCAACACACAAACGTGGAGACCAATCATGACAAAAGTCCGATGGGGCCTGCTATCCACCGCAAACATTAACCGTCACCTGATTCCTGCCATTCGCGCTTCCCGGCGCGGCGACCTGGTCGCCGTTGCCAGCCGCACCCAGCCGCGTGCGGACGAATACGCGCAAGAGTGGGACATCCCCACGGCTTTTGGCACTTACGACGAACTCCTCGAGTCAGGCGCCGTCGATGCCGTCTATATCGGCCTACCCAATCATCTTCATGCGGACTGGACAATCCGCGCCTTACACAGCGGGCTACACGTGCTTTGCGAGAAACCGTTTACGCTGAGCCTCAAAGAGATGGACGCCGTCATAGACGCCGCTTCCGAAACCGGCAACGTCGTCGCCGAGGCCTTCATGTACCGCCACCACCCACAGACGAAGCTGGTGGGCCAATGGGTGCAAGACGGTCGCCTGGGCGACGTCCGCCTTGTGCGCGGGGTTTTCAGTTTCATCGTGCGCCAGCGAGATAACGTGCGCCTGGTGCCGGAGTATGGCGGTGGGAGCCTCTGGGATATTGGCGTTTACCCCATCAGTTTCGCGCAATATATCTTCGGCGGTCCGCCCACACACGTCTCCGGATTCCAAATGCTGGGCGACACCGGTGTAGACGAGATGTTTACGGGCCAGCTGCGTTATGCGGGCGACAGATTGGCGCAGGTGAGCAGCTCGCTTTGCACGACGCAGCATACAGCGTTCGAGATCGTAGGCACCGAGGGACGCCTGCACCTGAGCCGGCCCTTTGTCGGCGTCGAAGAGGGCACCGTTACCTACCATCCCCCACAGGGCAAGCCTGAAATCCTGGATGTTCCAGACAAAGCCCTTTATCTCGGCGAAGTAGAGGACATGCACGCTGCTATCCTGGACGGCGCCGAGCCATACCTTTCTTTACAGGAAACGCGTGATCACGTACGCACCACCCTGGCCCTCTACGCCGCCGCGCGCTCCGGACAGGTGATCGAACTATAAGCGCCTTCTCGCGGTGCTCACAAGCCCCACCCCTCACATCGAAATCGACCCTTTGCGAAAGTCAGTTCGCCCCAAGAGTGCGTTGACCAGCACGGCCTGCCCCTGTGCCGCCATCTCCTGCGCCTGCTGCAGCGCTATCGTCACCTCGGCAGGATCCTCCACGTGCAGGCCCGCGCCGCCGTACCCGCGAGCCACCTCGTGATAATCGGCGTAAGCCAGCTGCGTGCCCACGGCATCGCCTAAGAGCGGTTCCTGTTCGCGGGCAATCTGTGCCCAGGACGCGTCATTGCCCACGACGGCAATGAGCGAAAGGCCATGCCGCGTGAACGTATCAAACTCAGCCAGACTGTAAGCAGCCGACCCATCACCGTATAACAACCAGACCTGAGCCTCGGGCCGGCAGAGGCGCGCGCCCAGCGCAAAACCGGCTCCCGCACCCAACGTGCCGAAGACGCCAGGATCCAGCCAGGACAGAGGGCCACGAGGGCGCACAATGTAAGACGCCGTGGCTACGAAATCACCGCCGTCGCCGACGAGCACGCTATTTTCGCCGACACAGCGCTCAATCATCTGGCAGAGAAAGAGCGGATTGATGTACTCTGTGGACTCCCGTGCTTTGCTCATGATTTCGGCGTCACGCGCGGCGTCGCGCTGTTTCAGGGCCGTGAACCAGTCCAACCATACCCGACTCTCTCTATCCCACACGGCTGCCAGGTCGGCCAAGAAGGCGCCCGCGTCGGCCTGGATGGCCAGATCGGGTTTGCAGTTTTGCTGCAGCTCGTCGCGACTGCGATTCACGCTGATAATCGTGGCGCTGCGCGACAGTTGGCGACCGTAATTGAGGCGGAAGTCACAGGGCACCCCCGCCAGGATGATCAGGTCTGCCTCCTTCAGCGCCTTGTTGCGCCGGTGTCGTACGTGAAGGGCGTGACTTCCCAGGAGACCGCGCGCCATGCCGGACAGAAAAGTGGGTATTCCGAGCCGCAGCACGCCATGGTGCAAGTCCTCTATCCAACGCGCGCGCAGCGTGGCCTGGCTGCCGATCAACAGGACGGGCCGTTCCGCCTGGCGCAGGAAAGTCGCCGTCTGTTTCAAGTCGCCGGCATTGGCCATCGGCACGTCAAAGGACAAAGGCGCACCTGGCTTCCGCTCCCAGGCATCTTCGAAAAGTTTTGCCGCGTGTCGTCGCAAGTACCAGTTCATGGCCCGGCCGCGCAAGCCTTTTCCGCCGACGTTAGCGCCGTACATCTCCTGCACAAGCGACTGCGGGTAGAGAAGGTCGACGGGTAACTCGACGAAAACGGGCCCGGGCACGCCATCCTGCGCCTGGGCAAAGGCCTGTTCAAGCGTGGGCACGATGTCTGCCACGCGCGTGACAGCCGCGGCCCATTTGACGTGTGGTTCCATAAGGGCCATCTGGTCGATGTCCTGCAACGCGCCGCGCCCTTTGAGCATCGTCGCCGCAGCGCCGCCTAACAAAACCACGGGAGACTGTGCCAGCTGCGCGTTCTTGACGGCCGTAATCGTGTTCGTCAGCCCCGGCCCCGCGGTCACCACCGCCACGCCCGGCGAGCCGCTTAGACGCGCAACGGCGTCGGCGGCGAAGACGGCGGTGGCCTCGTGGCGCACGTCGATCACCCTAATGCCGTGCTGCTTGGCGCCCA
Source organism: uncultured Ardenticatenaceae bacterium (assembly GCA_964432035.1). Lineage (GTDB taxonomy): Bacteria > Chloroflexota > Anaerolineae > Promineifilales > Promineifilaceae > JAAYYY01. Next base: position 297 of record CAYSMQ010000189.1, on the reverse strand, counting down.
CCAATATAGGCGAAATATGACCGCCACATAGGGTGAAAAGAAAACGAACATCGTGCTGCTGCAAAACGCCCGCGACCAACCTGCCGCCGTTTGCTTCTGCGCGATCGGCGCCAGGGACGCCCTCTTGGTTCACTTTTGTCATGTTGTCACCTACTCCAGGCCCCTGTCAACATCTGCTCACTATGTTACATCATTTACTCGCTGTGACTACGTTCGCAAAAACCCTTGATTTTGCCATCTCGATCTGCTAAACTGTTCTCAGCTTACTAAAAAAGGAGGTGTGCAACGCAATGCAAG
>CAYSMQ010000188.1:0-9395 GCA_964432035.1 uncultured Ardenticatenaceae bacterium | reverse complement strand
CGGGAGTGGATGGGAGTCGAACCCACCGCCGCTCGCTCGGCGCGACCGGCCACTGATTTTGAAGACCAGGGCGTCCACCGGGACACAACCACTCCCCAGTACCGTGGACACTATAGCCAAAAGAATGGGGGCAGGCAAACATGCCTCGCCTTGTTTAGGCCAATGCTAATAAGCGCGCTCGGCAAAACCACTTTTGCGGGTTGTAGTGCGCCGGCGGTCGTCACCTAAAAACTTGCTCTGATACTCCAGTCAAACTTGACATTAATGGCCCATCAGGATAGAATGTCACGTGCTCTATGGGGCAGCTTTTTAACAGGCCGGGATAGCTCAGTTGGTAGAGCACTGCACTGAAAATGCAGGTGTCCCCAGTTCGAGTCTGGGTCCTGGCATTCACAAAGAAATATGGTATAATTTTTCTTGTCCTGCGGGTGTAGTTCAGTGGTAGAACGTCTCCTTGCCAAGGAGAAGGTCGTGAGTTCGAATCTCATCGCCCGCTCTTTTCACCGGCAGGCCCCACAAGGCCTGCCGGACTTGTTTCCGGCGACGTAGCCAAGTGGTAAGGCAGGGGTCTGCAAAACCCTTATTCACCGGTTCGAATCCGGTCGTCGCCTTACGAGGCTCCCGTCGCACCCGGGAGCCTTTTTCGTTCCACCTGAGAGGTTACGTCACTAATTCATCTTGGTAGAAGCAGGGCTGGGGATGCGCCCCGCTGAACGACGCCTGCACGCGCTCGTTTTCGTCGATCACATGATCGTGCGTCTGCCAGCTACGCACCGTAGCGCCGTCGTCCAGAACAAGGTGATAGATGTTAGCAATTCCCACGAACTGGCGCGCACGTACGCGAGCGTTACCCTCATCGCTGGCCTCGATCGTCACGTCGTCCGGTCGCACAAGGACGTCGACGCGCGTACCTGAAGGCAATCCTACCTTCTGCCGGAGAGGGCCCAGCACGGTCTCAACCACTCCGTCCACTACTTGCCCTTCGATGAAATCCGAATCGCCCATGAACTCGGCCACAAAGCGCGTTGCGGGCCGGTGAAAGACGTCTTCCGGGACGCCGATTTGCTCGATACGCCCTTCGTTCATGACCGCGACACGGTCGCCGATGAACATGGCCTCCTCCTGATCATGCGTCACAAAAATGGCCGTCGCCCAACTTCGCTTCAAAAGTTCGCGAACCTCGGCGCGCACCTGCGTGCGCAGGTTCGTGTCCAGGTTCGAAAACGGCTCGTCCAACAGTAACACGGCCGGTTCCAGCGCCAGCGCGCGCGCCAGCGCCACGCGCTGTTGTTGGCCACCTGAAAGCTCGTGGGGCATCTGTTTGCCGATTCCTAGCAGCCCCACCATATCGAGCATCGCCTCGGTCCGTTCGGCGGCGTCAGGTGCGCGGTTCAGCCCAAAAGCAATATTCTCGGCCACGCTGAGATGTGGAAAGATGGCGTAATCCTGGAAGACCATTCCCACGCGCCTCTTTTCCGGTGCAACGTACGTCTGCTCATCCGCCACCGTCTTGCCCGCAATTTCCACCCATCCACTATCCAGGCGTTCAAAGCCGGCGATCAGACGCAACGTCGTCGTCTTGCCACATCCGCTGGGGCCGAGGAGCGCCAGTATCTGTCCGGTCGGTACCGTAAAAGACACCTCGTCGACCACAAACTCGTCGCCAAAAGATTTTGTCAGCTGGTGGCATCGCACCATCGTTTCAGGCATAATAAACAACCGTTCTCCAATAGCTCCAATTTAGTGGTTGATTCTAACCGATTCCGGCCCCTGTGAAAATGGGCCGAAATGAGTTATTATTAATATTATGATAAAAATGAAGGTGCCTGGAGTCTAGCAATGGAACCTAGCGTCGCCATGCGTGAGTATCTGGCGGAGATTTACCGGCTACAGGAAGACGAGCCCACCGTTAGTACGACGAGCCTGGCAGAGCGACTGGATGTCTCTGCCCCGGCCGTGCCTCGCATGCTGAAGAGATTAAAAAGCGCCGGTTACGTCAAGCATATTCCGTACCAGGGCGTTGAACTGACCGAGCGGGGCCGAAATGAGGCCCTACGCGAGCTTCGGCGTCATCGCATCCTGGAGGTTTTTATGGTAGACGTCATGGGCTTTCGTTGGGACGAAGTTCACGAGCACGCCGACCAGTTGGGCCAGGGTCTCAACGATGCCATCACCCAACGCATGGCTGAAATGACAGATCATCCTACACGCTGCCCGCATGGGGAGCCCATTCCTGACGAGGAGGGCAACCTGCCCGAAGTCGACGACATCTGCATCATCAATCTGGGGGTGGGCCATAAAGGCGCAGTCAGTCGCGTGCGCACACATGAGCCGGAGCGCCTACAATATTTCGCCAGTTTGGGCCTTGTTCCCGGTGCCGAGTTCAGTATTGCGGGTCGGGCGCCTTTCAACGGTCCCATGCGCCTGCAGCTGGATCGCGAAGAGGTTGTCCTCGGCGTAGAGTTGACGAAATCTCTATGGGTCACTAAGGAGGAGGTCACCTAGGGGAACAATCGTCGCGCTTTCACCTCGGTGGTGGCATCCTTCCTGTATCGAAACAGTTGAGCCGGTCTCCCCTCTCCTTCCCGTTTTTTCTTCCCGGTCTCTTCCAGAATCTCGGCGCTCAAGATCTTGCGCCGGAAATTTCGCTTATCCAACGCTTCCCCCAGAATTAACTCATAGGCGTGTTGCAACTCTGACAGTGTAAACTCGTTGGGCAGAAGCTCAAAGCCCACGGTTGTATACTCCAGTTTGTAGCGTAAGCGCGTCAGCGCGTAGTTAAGGATCTTGCGGTGATCGAAAGCTAATTCCGGCAGATTGTCCATTTCGTGCCAGCCGGTTTCGGCCGCGTCGCTGCCTGCCTCATGGTGTTGGATGGCATCAGCAGGGACGATAGCAAAGTAGGCGACCGTGATGACTCGTGTGCGCGGGTCGCGGTCCGGAGCGCCAAACGTGTACAGCTGCTCCATGTACACATCCTTCACACCGGTCTCTTCTTCTAATTCGCGTGCGGCTGCTTCCTCCAACGACTCCTCCATGCGCACAAAACCGCCGGGAATAGCCCACATTCCCTCGAAGGGCCACTGCTTACGTTTAATCAGGAGTACCTGTAGCTTTTCGTCAATTAGCGAAAAAATGACGACGTCCACCGTAACCGACGGGCGCTCAAAGCGACTGACGTCGTACTCTTCAGCGTGATTCTCTACCACGATAATATGCCACCCCTCAAGGAATAACTAAAAAAAGTCCCTGATTCAGAGAGAATCAGGGACTCCTTTATACTGCGTGCTTTTCGATTTGGCTACCGCTGCTACTGTCCGGGTGGCACCGGCTCCACCGATGGTGGCTCCGCGTCATCGGCCCGTGGGTGCAAATCATGCTCGCCACGGTCGGGTATTGTCAGCCCACCCTGATCTACAAGTTGTGGCAGGCTAATGCTCGTCGTGGCGAATACTGCCGTGTCACCCTGGCTGCGCAATGCCAGGTCGATGTCAATGCCCCTATCCATGGCCCATTTGAGCGACAGCGCATCCTGGGGTGTCATGCTCAGTATAATGAGATCAGGTTGCAGTTCCCTGCGCGTGAACTCCGGCGTCGCCGTGGGCGACACGGCCGGTTGTTCACCCTCGCCAGCAACAGGCGGCTGTGGTTGAGCCTGCCCCTGATCCTGAGCAGCGGCATCGGCGATGATGTCCGATTCATCCCACGTGCCAACCCACACAACTTCGGCCTGCTGGACAGTCAACTGCGTCACGCGGCGCGGAATTTGCTGCAATCCTTCGAAGCCTGGCGCGCCCTCCTCGCTCGGCTGGATAGATGCTACCAGGTTCACGCCGGGAATAAGCTCCAGACGCCCTTCGGTCAGTGGCTCGAACAGGAAGGCACTGCCGTCCTGCAAGGCAAAGGGATCGACGCGGTGCGTAAGATTAGGTCGAGCAGTCTGGAACGCCGGATCCACGTCAATGACGGCGAGCGTCATCATAACGTCAACCAAATCGCCCGGCCGCATGGCGTAGGCAGCGCCCGAATAGCGGTCAATGGGCATGGCGATAGCCACGTCTCCTTGCTCGACATAGAGAGATAGATCAGATCCCATGGAGGCCAGGTCGGTAGGGCTTAACGCGATCATGGAATTCAAGACAGCTTGTCCCTCGGCGATTGGGACGCGTGCGATGCGACCGGCGATTTCTTCCATGTCGTTAAAGGTATAGCCGGCCTGCACGGCAATATTGGTGTCCGGACGCAGCTCGATCTCCAGAAAATCATCTTCGATGCGCTGGCCCAGAGGCACGTCTATGGTGGTGACGACAACTTCCTCATAACGGACACTTGGCGTTGCCGTTGCCGCCGGCTGAGCCACATCCGGTCCGTCGTCACTTACCACCGTCGGCGGCGCCTCTGTTTCACCCAGTAGGCCACCAATGTCCAGAGACCCACTCAAAACGAGGTAGAACACAACGGCAACGACTGCGATGAGCAGTACGAGTATGATCAGGGCAAACGTTCTTGGACGCATGGTGTAATTCCTTAACCTGTCAGGTCTGACCTTGACATCGGGCTATTCGCCTTCGGTAGTTGTTTGTTCGGGAGTTGGCGTCACAGTTACCAGCAGCGGATCTACCGTAAACTCGTAGTCAATCGGCACTTCAATGTCGAAGCGCTGCAAAAGATAGTTGAGATCGACGTTTTCAAGGCTATAGATTTGCCCGTCATCGACGCTGCGTAGGGCGTAATCAATGTCGGCGCCTGACTCAACGGCATATTTAAGCAGTAGCTGCTGTTGGGGAGAGAGCGCCAGCAGGACCACGTCAGCCGGCGTCGGCGTCTCTGTAGGTACGGCCCCCACCTCCGGCGTCGGCGTGGCTTCTGGATCTGGTGTCGGCGTAGCCGTGGGGATGACCGGCCCTTCCATTTCGCTCCACTGCCCAACTTGAATCACTTTCGCCGCCTGGATCATCATCGCGACCCGCATGGGGCGCTGTTGTTCAGACGGCGTGATCAGCGCCAAATCACCATTCGGCAAATTCTCGAAGCGGCCGAACGGATCGATCATGAAAATCGAGCGCTCAGTCTCGCCTGTTTCAGGGTCCGGTTCTCCTTCCAGGATAAAGGCGGCGCTGTTCTGCAGCAAGGTTTGGAACTCAGGATCGACTGCCGACACATGAAAGTTCACCATAATGTCGACAAAATCGCCCGCTGCCAGGCCGTAGCCGACGCTGGACAATCGATCCAAAGGCACCGCCTGCGCTACATATCCCGACGGAATAAGTGACGACGGTCCGTAATCCTCGACGCCGGCCAGGCGTGGATCTCCCACGAGAAGGTCTTCGGTCAACGTCTGCCCCTGATAGATTTCTGTGCGAGCATATTGGCCGATGACCTCTTCCATGTTGGTAACAACATTGTCGTCCACCAGCTCTGCACGCCGCATGTCAGTTGTTAGTTCGGCTTCAGATATCTGCCAGCCGCGGGGAACAGTCTGTAGAGAGACAACGACCTCGACCAGCGTCGCGGCGGACGGCGTTTCTTGTGCTGTTTCAGGGAGAGGTGTTCCCTCTGCACCAGGTGTGACGTCTTCTGCGACAACCGGTGTGCTTTCGGGAACAGCCGGTTGGTCTCCGTCCTGCAAAAGAAAAAAGGCAGCCACTACTAATAGCAGAAGTAAACCGCCTACCAGTAACAGGATGGCAATTGCGCGACGGCCCATGATGTTATTCCTTGGTTACTACTCTGATCGTTTCGAGCAACGGCACGATTTGAGCCTGTTTTGAAGGGCTTGCTCCGACTGGACGAGCGCCCTCAACGCCCAAATTATCGATAGTATAGATAGAACACAATAATATGTAAAGCTCAGTTTGAAGACATGTTAACATAGGCCCATTCCGATAGCAAATAGTCCGAACTTCCTAGTAAGTTTGGGCCATGGCTGTGGCGACGAGGTCTACACCCAAACCGACGTGATTCGTTCAATACCGTTAGTCTAGCGCCGTCGCTGGATTAATCGTATGGGACAAAGGTAGCAGATTTGGGGATCTTCTGAGGGCAAGAAGACGACGCTTTCTCGGTGCAGCTACGGGCTGGGCTGCGGTGCATCGGTCAGTAGTTGCCACCACGCCTGCCAGGGAAGGGCCTGCGCCGCCGGATCGGGTGTGGCGGCAGCCTCTGGTGTAGGTTGGGGGGGCGACTCTACTACAAGGGGGACAACGCGCCGCTCGCCGGGTCGCAGATAGTTACCCTCATTCCGCGCATATGACTCCACATAGCTCTCACTCTGCACGTACTCCGCCGTTGCCTGTAGTGCCATCTGGCGCGTGCTTTGGGCGTCCACCTCGGCCTGCAGCTCGTCCTCTCCCACGCCAACCATGCGCCCCGCCTCGGCGCGACGATTCAGATCGACGGCGATGAACAGCCCCGCAGCAATGGACAACAGCACCAGAATTTGTGGGAGTGTCAGCAGCGGTTGCCGCCCGAAGAATCGCTTGCGCATGATGTCCACATCTTAACTATGTTCGGCGCGGCGTGCAACTCTCGTCAGAGCCGTTTCAGACAGGATCCTGAAACTCACCCGTCAAACCAGGCGGTTCCTCCGGCGCAACGGTTGAAGGCGCCGCTGCTTCCTGACGCGTGCGTCGCAACTGAACCAGCAAAATCCCAAACGCCGCCAGCAACAGGCCGGCGATTTCCATCGGCTGCAGGCGTTCGTCCAGGAAAACCCAGGCCAAAACTGCGATCTGGATGAGCATCGTATTGTTGATGATACTCGATTCCACCGCCGAGAGTTTACGCAGCGTCTTGTTCCACAGCGTGAAGGCGAAGGCGGTGTTGACCAGGGCCAGCCAGCCGATTATCAACCAGCTTCTCGGCGACAGCGAAGGTAGGCCCTGTACGACAATGCCTGACATCAACAGAACGGCGGCGCCAATGCCCATGCTCACGACCGTGATGAGCAGAGGAGTCAGCCGCTCGTGCCGGTTGACGGCGCGACCGAGCACGGCGGAAGCCGCGTTTGCCAGAACGCCGATGCCCGCTATCAGCAAACCGATCAAGGGCGCTGACTCGCCCGCCACGCCCCCGGCCACGTCACGATAGAAATAGACCACGGTTCCCAACAGAAAAATGACGGTTCCCATCCACTGCTGCCACGTGGGTCTTTCTGCAAGCAAAACGATGCCCATGACGGCGACGGCGACGGTCGTAAAATTAAGAAGAAGGCTGAGCGTGGCGGCAGGAAGCAGATCCAACGCCAGAAACTGGGTGCCCTGGGTCACGCTATAAAGCAGAAGGCCCAGGAGTATCAGTTGTAACCAGTCCCGGCGCCCGAGGCGGCGCAGTGCGTGGTGTTCTCGCCGGGCAAAGAGCACAGGCAGGAGAATGAGAAAGGCTAGCGCGTAGCGCAGCCCGGCAAAGGTAAGCGCCGGAATATCCTCGAGCCCTATCTTGATAAAGACCCAGGACGTTGACCAGAGGAAAGTAACGAAGAGCGCCTGGAGAACGGCGAGGGTGTGAGAAGTCATAGTTGGGACACTCGCTTTTACTTTGAGGCGACATTATACTGTCTCCGGTTTGAACTCACACTTCCCTTAGACTACGATTGCACAAGAACCAGTAGCGTTCTTAAGAAATCAGATAACCTTTTGTCGCCCGCATTTCACTAGCGATTATGACCCAACGTTCGCAAGATTGGCTGTCCTACCTAATCATGATCGCCATTCTTTTCGGCGCTAAAGCGATTGAGGTATTGGTAGGCGTAGAATACAACATCGCCGGCCAACAAGTGCCAATTGCGGGTCTGCTGCTCTACGCAGTGCTAGGCGCTGCCGGAGTTTCGCTCGCACACCGCAGCGGCTTCCCCACTATGTGGCAACAAGAAATCAGCAACAAAACCCGTTTCGCGCTGCCTGTTGCTATGGGCGTTCTCATCGCCTTGGGCATGGTAGGCACGGACTTTTGGCTGCGCGCACAGGGCTATCCCCAGCTCCCACAGACGCAGCTTCCCGAAGGATTGCTGGTCGTCATTATTGCTGGCATAAGCGAAGAGATTGCTCTACGCCTTTTCCTGATTCCCCTGGTGGTCTGGCTTGTTTCTAACTTACTTCTGGGCGGACGTTGGCAAAAGCAAGTGTTTTGGGCCGCAGCAGTGCTCGCAGCCATTCTCTACGCTATGTTGACTATGGGCGCTTTGATAAGCAGTGTTAGCACCGCCGTAATTTCTGCCGCGCCACCCTTTTATCTCCTAGGTCTACCTACTATCTTCCTCTATTCGCTATTTGCCGCCTTCTACTTGCGCCGCGCCGGATTCCTCGCCGTGCTTTCGCTGCGCTTTGGTTTCTATTTTGTCTGGCACGTGCTTTGGGTTTTAGCCTAAAATTCAGCGGTGCACCATTTAACTTAAGCTGCTCTTCTATCAAGTAAGGCGAATAACGCTGTAGCGGCAGGCCGGGACCGAGGCTGACCTAGCACGCCCACCTCCTCGCACGTTACCTCCCCCTATGCTAAAATGCCAACATTATGTCCAACTTCGATTATCTTGCGATCGGTCACTTTGCCCGCGACATCGTACCAGGTGGTCACGTTACCGGCGGTACCGTCGCCTACTCTGGCGCCACCGCCCGCGCCCTGGGATGTCGCACGGCCATCCTGACCAGTTATGGTCCTGACTTCGAACCCCACATGGACACTGTCGATGCCACCGTCGAACGTGTGCCGGCGGCGGAGACGACGACCTTTGAGAACATCTATCAAGACGGAGCGCGTACCCAGTACATACATGGCCGGGCACGCCGCTTGCTGCCCGAGCACGTGCCACAGGGCTGGGAGAACACGCCCATCGTGCACCTGGCCCCTATTGCCGTCGAAGTCGATTCTTCGCTCGCCGGCCACTTTCCAAACAGCGTGGTGGGCCTTACGCCACAGGGATGGATGAGAAAGTGGGACAATGGTGGAAGAGTTTATCCCCGCTTTTGGGAGCAGGCGCGTCACGTCATGCCCCTTGCCGCCGCCGTGGTGCTCAGCGATGAGGACATTGCCGATCGTACCTGGCTAGAGCAGTTTCTGGAGTGGGCGCCGCTACTTGTGCTCACGCAAGGGCCGGACGGATGCACAGTCTTCATGGGCGACGACGTGCGCAGCATTCCCGCGCCAACGGTGAAGGAAGTAAATCCCACAGGCGCCGGAGACGTTTTTGCCGCCGCTTTCTTCATTCGCATGTTCCAGACCAAGGGCAACCCCTGGGAGTCTGCGCGCTTTGCTAATAGTATCGCCGCGCGGTCCGTCACCGAGCGCGACTTTCCTGCAAAAATTCGCCAGTTGCGGGTGGCACTCGAGGAGTGACTGGCATCAGCGTCACGTCAGCGTTTTCTTCCGGCGCTAACTATTTGTTGTATCTATGAAGATTT
>CAYSMQ010000187.1:2465-9398 GCA_964432035.1 uncultured Ardenticatenaceae bacterium | reverse complement strand
CATCGTCCATCAGGTCCTGGGCGTCTTGCGCGAGGAAATGGGCCGCCGCCTCGGCTACAAGGACAAGAAGGAGCTGCACTTCTGCTGGATTATTGACTTTCCCCTGTTCGAGGAAGAGATGGAAGACGGGCACTACGCGCCCAGCCACCACATGTTTACGGCGCCGAAGCGGGAACACATTCCCTTGCTGGATGAGGATCCACACGCCGTGCTCAGCGAGCAGTATGACCTGGTGTGCAACGGGTTTGAGGTGGCGGGTGGGAGCATTCGTATCCACGAGCGTCCGCTGCAGCGCAAGATCATGGAGTTAATCGGCCTGGATATCGAGGAGGCCGAGGAGCGCTTCGGGCATATGCTGGAAGCGTTCGAGTATGGCGCTCCACCGCACGGAGGCATCGCGCCGGGCATCGACCGCCTGGTTGCGCTGATGGCGGGAGAACCGAACATCCGCGAAGTGATGGCCTTCCCCAAAACGCAGCAGGCAGCGGACCTGATGGCCGGCGCGCCGTCGGAGGTGGGGGAGCGGCAGTTGGAGGAGTTGCATATACGGGTGGAGGGGGAGACTGGAGACTAGAGAGTGGAGATTGGGGACTGGAGATTAGAGATTGGCGATTGAGGATTGAAAGTCTTGAGTCTCTAGGCAACCAGTCTCTTATTCTCCCAATAGGAGGGTTACCAGGCCTTCTATCTGCCCTTTCGTATCCCCGTATGTTGCAATTTGGGTGGGGGCCTGGCCGAGGCGTTGTGCATCGCCGGGGAGTTGGCTGTAGACGACGATGGTTGGTTGGCCGGTTTCTACGAGGCGGGAGACGAGTGCTTCTTGGGATAGGTCCTGGAAATGGGCGTAGCGTAGGACAGCGTTCCAGGTGAGGACGACGATGGCATCCACCGACGGGGCGACGCTAAGGGCCTCGTTCTGCGCCTCGGCGACGCTCCAGGGCGCGTCAGGAATGTAGAAGCGTTCGGTAACCTCCAGGCCCCGCTCCCGCAGCAGCTCGCCGAGCACACTCAAACCGTCGCCCGTGGTGGAGCCGGCGTTGGTTGTGCTGGGACTGACCAACAGGACGCTGCGGGTGTCGTCGGGGAGCGGCAGCCAGCCCGGTTCATCTTGTAATACCTGCACGGCGGCCCGTCCCGCCTGTTCGGCAATCTGGACGTGTTCGGCCTGGTCGGCGAGCGGTGGCGTGGGCGGCTGGTCTCCGATGGCATAGGCCAGCTTTAGGCGAATGATGCGCCGCACGGATTGGTCAATGCGCTGTTCGGAGAGTTCTCCCGAAGCGACGGCGTTGAGCAAGGCCGCCTGCATGCGGTCGGGGTAGCTGGCGGTTTCCACGGTCAGGAGCAGATCGTTTCCGGCTAAGACGGCTCGAACGGTGGCCTGTTCCAGGCTGTAATAGTTTGTGATAGCGCCCATGCCCATGTCGTCGGTCATGACCACGCCGTCGAATCCCATCTGGCGGCGCAGCAGATCCTCTATGACGCGCGAAGAGAGGGACGAAGGCCAGCCGTCGGGTTCCAGCGCCGGAATTCGCATGTGGGCGACCATGACGCCGCCAACGGCGGTGTCCAGGGCAGCCTGGAACGGCGGTAGTTCCCGGTTCTGCAAGACGTCCAACGGCGCTTCGAGGTGCGGCAGGTCAATGTGGGAGTCGACGGTGACGTCCCCGTGTCCGGGAAAGTGTTTGGCGACGGCGATGATCCCGGCGCTCTGCTGGCCTATGAGGTAGTAGCGCCCCAATTCGGCGACCAGGGCCGGATCGTCGCCGAAGGCGCGCAGACCGATGACGGGATTGGCGGGCTCGCTATTGACGTCCAGGACGGGCGCGAAGTTTACGTTGACGCCCAAACTGCGCATTTCCTGGCCCACGGCTTCGCCGATCTGGTAGACGAGATGGGGCCGGTTGGCGGCGCCCAGGGCCATGGCGCTGGGGAATGCGGTCATTTGCGCGTTGCGACGCACCACGGTTCCGCCTTCGTGATTCCAGCCGATGAGCAAGGGCAGCGCGGGCTGGCGCGACTGCGCGGCTGCCTGCAGAGCCTGTGTGAAGTCTGCTACTTGCTGTGGGTTGTCTGTGTTGCGCTCGAGAAAAATGACGCCGCCGACGCCCTGTTCGGCGACGCGTCTCCGGGCCACCTCGTCTACGTGGGCCTGGGGCAGCCCCACCATCAGCATTTGCGCTACTTTTTGCTGCAGCGTCATCTGCGTCAGGATGGTCTCGACCTGGTTTTCGTCGACGGGGAGCGGATAGCCAGATTCGGGCAGGGGCGGCGCGGATATGGTCGGCGTCAATACAGCGGTCGGTGCGGGGGTCGCGGTGGGCAACGCCGTTGGGGAGGCGATAGGTGTCGGCGTATCCTGTAAGGTCGGGGTGGTGACGAGGGGCGGCGACGATGTGCCGGCGGCGCTGACGTCCAGCGACGGTTCTGTCTCTACGTCAGTTGGCGACTCCGCGTCTGGCTGCGCCAATTCGGCCGTGCGCCACGGTCCGGCGAGATAGAGCAGCGCGGCGAGGAGCGTCACCAGCAGGGCAATGACGCCAATTGCCAGGCAGCCGTGCACCTGCGGGTCGTTGCCGTTGCCGGCAGACATCATTTCCTCCAACTCGGATGCATCTCGTCAGCGGGCCAATCTGCCGTCAGGTTGCGCACGTTGCCAGTCGCCAGTTCGTAGATGTAGATGTCCCAGTCGCCGTCGACGTCGGAAGCGTAAGCGATGGCACGCCCATCAGGTGACCAGGAGGGGGTGATGGCGTGGATCACAACCTGCAGATCGTTGTCGCGCTCGGGGCCGCGGTGTACCTCTTCCAGCAAATAGCTGACGTCAGGCGCATCGTCGGGCGTGATACATAGGTGCCACACGCTTTCGTCGCCGCTTCCTTCGTGGCAGGCAAACGTTATCTGCCCTGTGGCTGGCGACCAGTCCGGATATTTAGCATTGCCGGAATAGAGGTCGGTGAGGTTGAGCGCCTCATCCGGCTCATCGAGCGCCACGCGGTAGATCTGGTAGTTGTTTAACGTCTCATCAAAGTGCATAAAAGTCAGTGATTGGCCGTCGGCCGACCAGCTGGGATCGCCGGCAAGCGCGTAGCCGTCGCCCACAAGGCGGAAGGGCGCGCCGGGATTTGCCAGCGACAAGAGACCCAGTCGAAAGGCTGAGCTGCCTGTACCACGCAAGAGGCTACTAAATGCTACGGTGTTGCCGTCCGGTGAGCAAGCGGGCAATCCGTTGCTGGCGGTGCCGGGCGGTTGCTCGTTGTGCGTCAGCGCGCGGACTTCACCGTCTTCTTGTAATTCTCTCACCCATACTTCCTGTCTCGACCCTTCGAAGGGTAAGTCGCCTGCTTCAAAAACCAATTTATCGTCGCCGCACCATTCAGGCCACCAGTGTCGCTGGCCCGGCCGGGGTTCAGTAAGCTGTGCTTCAAGTTCGTCGTCCAGGTCGATGGCATAGATGGCGTCGCGTCCCGAGCGGTTAGAGACGAAGGCGATCTGGTTCGGCTGGCTGCCGGGCGCGCGGATCCAGACTGACGTGGTGGGCGACGGCTCGGACGTGGGCGACGGTTCAGGCGTCTCTGACGGCGCGGCGGTGGCCGTGGGCGTCGCCGTGAGCGTCATAGGCGTCGCGGTGGGCGTGCCAGTCCCGGTGGCGGCGACGGCGGGTCCAATTTCGGCGGCTTCATCCGTTTCGGAGAGAAAGGTCAGCTGCTGTGGCGGCGGCGTTTCGGCGCCTTCGCCCCAGTCGCGGGCGGCCCAGAGTACGCCGGCGGCAATGGAGAGGAACAGAACGAGCAGGCCGCCTGCGGCTAAGAACACGCGGCGCCATGGTAGACGGGAGCCGGACTGCGGCGCAGACTCGGGTGCAGGCGGCGTCTGTGAGCCAGGCGCCTGCGAGACTGGTGTCTCGGCTATCGTTTCAGCATTGGGTCCCGCCGCGCCCGGAGCGTGGCGCGGCTGAGCCAGCGCGCTGGCCATGGCGCCGGCCGAGTTGAAGCGGAACTGCGGGTCTTTGGCCAGGGCGCGGGCGATGACGGCTTCGGTGTTGGCATCGAGGGCGGGGTTGACGGAACGGGCGGGAGGCGCCGGCTCTTGAATGTGCTTGAGCACGGTGCTGAAGGGCGTGTCCGAGTCGAAGGGCACGATGCCGGTGACCATCTGGAAGAGGAGCACGCCCAGAGAATAAATATCGCTGCGCCCATCCAACTCCTCGCCGCGGCCCTGTTCAGGGGACATGTAATGGGGCGTACCAATGATGCCGCCGGTGCGAGTCAGGCGGGCGCTGGTTTCGTAGAGCTTGGCAATACCGAAGTCGGAGAGATACGGTTTTTCTTCGTCGTCAAAGAGGATGTTGGCCGGTTTAATGTCGCGGTGAATGACGCCATTGGCGTGAGCTTTGTCCAGGGCGGAGGCAATGCGCTGCACGATGGAAATGGCAGTGGGTGGCGGCAAAGGGCCGTCCTGTAGTCGCTCCTGCAACGATCCCCCACCCATGAGGCGCATCACCAGATAAAGGCGGTTTTCAAATTCGCCGAAGTCGTATACGGGCACGATGGCGTGGTGTTCCAGACGGGCAATGGTGCGCGCTTCGCGCTGGAAGCGCTCGCGCATGGCACTGTCACGCTTGGCGCCGGGCTCCTTGTCGAGTAACTTGAGCGCGACGTCGCGAGGGAATCGGGGATCGTGCGCCAGAAATACGCGCCCCATACCACCGACTCCGAGCTGGCGGATAATCTGGTACCGTCCAATTTTCTTTGGGAACATGCTCTCTCCGCCGTAACAACGGAGATTAGAGATTAGCGATTAACATCGACTTCAATCTCCAATCTCTAATCCCCAGTCTCTCTATCCTACTGCATATCCAAACCGCTTCAGGGCCGCCTCGTCGGTGCGCCAACGGGGGGCGGCTTTGACCCAGAGGTCAAGATAGATGCGGGTGCCTAACATTTGCTCTATTTCGCGGCGGGCGCCGGCGCCAATTTCGCGTAACTGGGCGCCTTTGCTGCCGATGATGATTTTCTTGTGCGCTTCGCGCTCGACGTACACGGTGGCGTTGATGTAGACGACGCCGTTTTCGCGCTCTTTGAACTCTTCTACTTGAACGGCAACGCCGTGGGGAATTTCTTCACGGATTTTCAAGAGGACCTGTTCGCGTATCATTTCGGCGGCGATGTCGCGCACGTAGAGGTCGGTGAGCTGGTCGATGGGATAGTAACGAGGACCTTCGGGTAAGGAATCGACAAGCATGTCGAACAGCTCGTCGCGGCCGTTGCCTTCGGTCGCCGAGAAAAGTATCCAGTTAGTGGCCTGAGGCAGCAAGGCGCGATAGGCGTCGGTGCGTGGCAATACTTCGCCTGGATCCAGCAGGTCGGCTTTGTTAATGCCCAGGATGACGGGCGTCTGCTCGATGACCTGGTTTAGCTTTTCGGCAATATCGCGGTCGCCGGGGCCGGGGGATTGGGATGCGTCGACCAGCCAGAGAATCACGTCGGCGTCGACGAGGGTTTCCAGCGCCGTGCTGAGCATGAATTCGTCCAGTTTGTGGCGCGGCTGCATGATGCCGGGTGTATCGACGAATATCATCTGGTAGTCGTTGGTCGTAAGAATCCCGCGTTGCGTCTTGCGTGTCGTCTGCGGGCGGGGGGTGACGATGGCGATCTTCTGGCGCAGAAAGGCGTTGATTGCGGTGCTTTTGCCCACGTTGGGCCGGCCGACGACGGCGACGAAGCCAGAGCGATGTCCAGGGGGAAGTTCTTCTTCGTCTTCGATGGATTCAAGGTCTATAAATTCGCTGAACTCGTCGGGTTGATGCATAGGGCTAGTTTAGCTGTGCTTGGCGTTGTGCGCCAGTGGGGGATGGACCGTGGACGGCAGACGGCGGACGGCAGCTGTGTAGCGCACAAACCGGGAGGACGCGCTACATAGAGGGACGCTACATGGGACTCGGCGGTTCGTGGTCGGCCTTCAGTATACGCCTCAGTTCGCGGGTGGTCAGCTCCACGCGTTCGTCGCGGAGGAGGGGCAGGCGGATGCGGGTGCGGCGCAGCTGGTTAAGGTCCAGACGGGCGGTGACGAGGGCTTCTTCGTAGTGCGGGCCCTGGGCCAGGAGGACGCCTTCCGGATCGTAGGCTGCGGAGCCGCCCCAAAAGTTGACGCCGTCTTCAAATCCGGTGCGATTGGTGTGCACGACAAAGTTGGTGAAGATGCTGGCGTAGGCCTGGTTGATGTGTTCTACCCAGCGCGCGCTGCCGATTTTTTGCTCCGTTGCCAGGCCGCGACCGGGCGAGGAGGAGGTGAGGATGAGAATGTCGGCGCCGTCCAGCCACAGTAGGTAAGGCGGGCTGACGTGCCAGAAGTCTTCGCAGATGAGCAGGCCCACGCGCCCGAAACGAGTGTCGAAAGCGCGCACGGCGTCGCCCCAGGCAAAGTAGCGCCCTTCGTCGAACATGCCGTAGGTGGGCAGGTAGACTTTGCGGTGCACGTGCAAGAGCTCGCCGCGCGAGAGGTAGGCGGCGCTGATATAGAATTTTTGGCGGCGGTCAGTTTCCACGAAGCCGACGACGAGGTCCATGTCGCGGCTGGCGTCGAGGAGTTGCTTGAAGACGGCATCGGAAGGCTTGGGCCGGATGGCGACTTCAAAAGCAAGGTCGCGCAGCCGGTAGCCGGTGAGCGAAAGTTCGGGGAAGATGAGCAGTTCGACGCCTTTTTCGGCGGCTTCCCGGACGGTTTGCAGGTGGAGCTGCAGATTGGCCTGCACGTCGCCGAGTTTGGGGTTGATTTGGGCGAGTCCGAGTTTTAGGTGCATGGGAGGGTGGGGATTAGAGATTGGGGATTGGAGATGAGAGATTGGAGATTAGGGCCGAGCGCGCTCGGCTTGGGAGATTTGGGCTTCATTTGTGGCACCTTTTGGTGGTTGGAGTCGTTCTCGGATTAGGATTA
>CAYSMQ010000187.1:0-2455 GCA_964432035.1 uncultured Ardenticatenaceae bacterium | reverse complement strand
CACGCTGGCGATCTCCTCCTCCAGGTGCCCGTTGTTCTGGAGGAGGTCGAGGCGGATGTTGGCGAGGAGGGGCATGGGGTCGCCGCGGAAGGCGTTTACGAGGGCGCGGGCGGCGCTGAGGAGGAAGACGGCGAGCCAGAAGAGGGCGCCGGGGGGTAGACGGCGGCGCGCCCACCAGAGGATGACGAGGGCCAAGAGGCTGAGAACGAGGCCCAGGAGCTGGGTCTGGTAGCGGATGGCGAAGACGCCGAAGGTGTCGGGCAGGTCGGCGGCAAGGGGGCCGATGAACGTTTGGCGCCCGTAGGCGCAGCCGTCAAGGTAGCAGGCCAGCCAGCCGAAGGCGCTCCACAGGGCCATGGGCAGGGCCAGGAGACCGCCAACTGGGGCCAAGGGAATGTCGCGACAGCGCAAGAGGATCCAGAGGGCTGCAAAGCCGCCGAGGAGGGCGCCGTGGTAACTGTAGCCACCCTGCCATAGAAGCCAGCTTTCGTCGAGGTGGGTGGCGTAGTAGCCCCAGTTGGCGGCGATAAAGAGGGCGCGGGAGGGGAGGAGGGAGATGAGGATGGCGAGTAGGATGGGGGACAGGAGACAGGAGATTGGGGATTGGGGATTGGAGGTTTGCGGTTGGCGGTCTGTGGTCGGCGGTCGATGGGTCTGGTAGTGGATGAGGGCAAGGGAGAGGAGGAGGCCTAGGGCCATGGCGGCGGTGTAGCTGTGGAAGAGGAAGGAGCCGTGGCGGGTGAGGATAGGGTGCATGGTTTTATTTTAGCCGCGGATGGGAGATTGTCATGCTGCAGTATGTTGCAGGGGCGGTAGGCGGACGCGCTGCGTGTGGTTAGGCCTGCTTTGCCAGGGTGTCTAGGTTCTTCCAGAAGTAGATGATTTCCAGGGTATGGTAGCCTTCCCAGAGGTAGGGAGATGCGCCCAATTCTACCGCGCCCAGACGTTCGTAGAAGGAGTGATTTGGGTTTTCAATGAGAACCCGGACCGACAGGTTGGAGGCGCCCTGGCGGCGCAAGACGCGGGCGATGTGCGCCAGCAGTTTTCTCCCAACGCCCTGGCGCTGCCAGGCAGGAGCTATCTGAATTACGCGGAGCTCGGGGGGGCTTTCGGCGCCGTCGTCAAGGTCGGGCGCTGTCTGTGATGGCGCACCATCTAAGAGGGCCAGCCCCACGACCTCTCCGGCTGCCGTCTCTGCCACAAATAGGTGACACGCTTGCTCTAAGATGCCACCAGGCTCAAAGTTCTTGGCCCAGTTGACGGCGCTCTCCTCTGGGGTCAGCCAGTTGAGACAGCGTTGGGGCACGCGGCCTTCGAAGGCGTCGCGTGTGGCGGACACAAGGATGCGGCCCAAGGCAGGGCAATCTTCGAGCCGCGCGGGTCGAATGTGGAAATCGGTCATGGGGAGATTGTAGCGGGATTTTGGTTATGTGCATTTTTGGGACCGGAGATTGGAGATTGGAGATTGGAGATTGGGGATTGGGGCCAGGGGGGAGATGATCAAGGTGATCATGATTGTGTGTTTTCCCCGGTTGATCATGTTGGCATTTGAGTGTGACCTTAGGCGGGACCTAGACGGACGAGCTTTCTTCCAGCACCTCAGTAAGCGCCTCCAGAAGGTGGCGTAGTTGCGCCATCCGTTCAGCTCCCAGTAGCTGTGTCCATTCAGTTTCAAGTGGTTCAACCTGGTCGACGGACATACAAACTTCTCCAGCTCGACAAATTAGTAAGTTTATTTGACTATATAGTCAGTTTATATTATTATAAAACAAACTTACTAAATAAATATATCGGAAGTTGTCATGCGTGACAAGGTTCCGGCGGAGGTGAACCGTGCAGGAGGCTATCGTGTTATTTCCAGGGGAAGGGCAATCGCTGGTCGCGTCCAATACACGCACGACTATCAAGATGAAGAGTGAGGTGGTTGGAGGCAGATTTTCGTTGGCGGAATACGACTTACCGGCCGATTTTCTCGGACCGCCGCCTCACGTGCATAAAGAGTTTGAGCACGCCTGGTACGTTCTGGCAGGCGAATTACAGGTCCAAATCGACGAACGAGTTATCCAAGCTCCAGAAGGCACCTTTGTTTTTGTGCCTAAAGAAATCCCTCATACGTTTGCCAATCCCGGTTCGGTTAGCGCCAGGGTGCTGGCTACTGACACGCCGGGTGGACTGGAGCCGTATTACGAAGAACTTGCCAACGCCTTCCCAGAAGGGACGCCTCCCGATCCGCAGATAATCCGGGAAATCCAACAACGTTATGATACTTTCCCGGCGGCGATGTAATAAGCAAGAGGTCTGCGTTCAACTGTGTGGGTGCGGGCGCAGGCGTGTGGCCTGTGAGTGGTGAGGTGATCTGCGTATGTTGATCGGCGGCGAGCGATTATGCTACACTGCACTCAGCGTTTGTCTTTTGCCAACGTTCGGCGCCAGTAGCCGGAAATCCAGGAGGGAC
>CAYSMQ010000186.1:0-9444 GCA_964432035.1 uncultured Ardenticatenaceae bacterium | reverse complement strand
CGTTTCGCGAGGTGCATCGCCGGATCATGGCAGAGGGTAGAGATGACGGTGAAGTAACAGATATGGGTGCTCTACTACTGTTTAGCTTCACGGATCCCGATGACGGTCGTCATGAGGTAGTCTGGTGGAAGCCGGGTCGACCGACTGACAAAGTGAAGCGAGCCGACTGGAAAAGAGTTGAAATGGACTGACGTGCCCTACCGGTCAACTTAGGTCATGGCTCCGGCGTAGCCGTTGGCGTAACCGTCGGCGTTGCCGTCGGCACGGCGCCCTGCCACGTAAAGTGACCATCCTCGCTAAAGCTCCCGCCAAACGTGTAGATAAAGCCGCCATCGCTGCGTTGCCCCGTGACGCGTACGAGCGACACGCGCCATCGAAACTCATGATAAGCTTCCACCGGCGGGCGCCAGGAGCCCGGCACGCGAAAGGCATTATCCCGGGTAAACGCGCGCTTTGGATGTTGGCCTTCTACAGCCAAATCCGTCAATTCGACCATATACCACTCGTCAGGCGCCAGATCCTTGACGGCTAGCCACTGCAGCACGATCGGTTCGTCAGTAATGTCCACAACAATGCCGTCCGTCGGATAGAGTAGCGCAGGTCCCTCGGGGAACGACGTGGGCGATGGCGTCGGGGACGGTCCCGGCGTCGGCGGAAGTACCTGACCATAACTGATTTCGGGAATGCAGATAGTATCCCCAGGTTGCATTACCGACTGGTCGGTCAGCCGGTTCACCCTAAGGAGCAAATCGAAGTTGATGTTATTGCGCGCGGCGATGACCGAAAGCGCGTCGCCTTCCTGAATCTCATAACGCTCGCAATTGGTCGGATCGGCGATGACCGGCTCCCCATTTATCTCCACGACGACGGGCTCCAACGGCGGCGTTGCCGTAGGCCAGGGAATCTCTAGCGTTTGGCCCGACTGAATCGGCGTTTCGGCCGAGAAACCATTCAATTCGGCGATAGCGTCCATCGTCACATTATAGATATATGCCAGGCCAAACAGTGTCTCACCCTCCGCTACCTGGTGAACGCGCGGCGGCTCTGGGGTATTCGTAACAGACGGTTCCGGCGTGACGGAGGGCGTGTCGGTAACCGCCGGCGTATCTGTTCCTGCCGGTGTGGGGCTTCCAGTCGGCGTCATCGTTGCCGGAAGAGTTGTGGCGCTAGGAACCAGCGCCATCTGCACCGGTCCACTGTGCTGTAGAACAAGACTACCCAACAAGACGGTGACTACAAAAGCGACTCCCGTCATCCAGAAGACAACGTTCGATTGTCGCTCGACCAATTTGCTTTCAAATACGTCCGGATGAAGCGGCTCAAGAGATATCGTTGGCTCCGGCCCCTGCTCGAATTGGCCTGCCGTCTCCATTGACTCTTGGCGCTGGGGGATGTCTGTCCGTTCAGATGCTTGTTCAATGCCGCTGGTTGGACCGTCGCCAGTTTCCTCTGCATTGGAAGACGCTTCATAGTCTACGTCAGAGCTGGCAACTTCGCCCGCCCGTATCGTCGCCCCACACATGACGCAGACGTCGCTATCCGCCGGAATGACACTGTCGCACTCTGCACACCGTAGCGGTTGCCGTTGGTCGTGATTCGTTTCTTTATCGGCCGGATCATCCATAGGTAAGCTACGAGGCGCTCATGAAAGTCTGCCCCTCAAAGCCCGGCATTATAGCAGAAGTGTCTACAGTCACAACAGCCGCTCACGTCTGCTTTAGCTTTCTAGAATTAGAAAAGCGTACGATTTTCCTAAGAAATTAAGCACCATCCCACCGTTTAAGGTATAAAATATAGTAGCGTTAATAAGCTATGGAAAGCAATCTGGTACTATTGGGGCTTATTGCCAAGGTAGTCAAACGAAGTATAATCTTCTGTAACTTCCCCGCTTCTGACGGGGCATAATAGAAGAGTGATAATGGAAAAGTTTGCCAACGAACCAACTGAACAAAGTCGCGAGAGCGCTCATCCCATGGACTTCCTCCTTGACGGAGATCTGGACCTGGATCTGCCTAAGGCTGGCGATATCCGTCCGGGCGAAGTCGTGGAACACTTGAAAAATGCAATCCTGATCGATATCGGCGCGAAGTCCGAGGGCATCATATCTGGACATGAGTTGGACGCCCTGGATGACAACGCCCGCGACCAGTTGACTGTAGGAAGCGAAGTCAACGTCTACGTCGTCGATCCTGAGGATGACGAGGGAAACATCATTCTCTCGTATACCAAGGCGGCGGAAGAAGAAGACTGGAAGATGGTCGACGAGCTTGCCCGCAGCGGTGAAACGTATGAGGGTAAGGTCATCGGCCATAATAAGGGCGGTCTCCTCGTTCAGGTAGGACAACTGCACGGATTTATGCCCATCTCACAACTTGCTAACAGCCGCAACTTTAACCGCGACCGCTCAACGGCGGACCAGTTACGCGTCATTGTTGGGCAACCGATCGCGGCAAAAGTAATCGAGGTGGATCGTAGTCGTAATCGACTGATCCTCTCCGAGCGCGCCGCCATGAAAGAACAGCGCGCCGAACAGCGTGAGCGTCTGCTCGCTGAGCTTGAGCGCGGAGACGTGCGCGAAGGACGCGTCGTCAATCTAACCGACTTTGGTGCATTTGTAGACATTGGTGGAATTGAAGGACTCGTTCATATTTCTGAGCTGAGCTGGAAACGCGTCAATGATCCCGGCGACGTGATTCGGATTGGACAGGAGGTTGAGGTCTATGTCCTTGATGTAGATCAGGAGCGACAGCGGGTAGCGTTGAGCCTTAAACGCCTGGAAACGGATCCATGGACTGTTGTCGATCAGTTGTATGACGTTGGCCAGCTTGTGGAAGCAAATGTGACAAAATTGGCCCAATTTGGCGCCTTCGCTCGCATTCTTGACGACTACGAGCTGGAGGGACTGATCCATATCTCTGAACTGTCCGAAGACCGTGTTAACCATCCCAAAGAGGTAGTGCGTCCCGGGCAAACGGTAACCTTACGTATTATTCGTGTTGATCCCGAACAGAGACAGATTGGTCTTAGCCTGAAACAGGTCTCGTCAGCTGAGTACATGGATGCGGATCTGGCAATGGCGCTTGACAGCCACGGCGACTTCGACGCTGTCAGCGAAGAAGAGGAAGAGTGATGCAGGTTGTGAGTTCTCTGGAGGGCAACCTACTAGTAGTAGTAATACCGAGGTGATCCTGTGAATTCAAAAAATTGGGAACGCTTTACTCAACGTGCACGGAAGGTCTTGAGCCTTGCCCAGGAAGAGGCGGAGCGTCTTAATCATAACTATATTGGGAGCGAGCACATTCTAATTGGATTGTTGCTGGAAGAAGGCGGTGTCGCCGGCCGCGTTCTTCGTGATCTTGGTCTGGAGGCCGTTCGCGTTCAGGCTATGGTCGAGCGTCTTGCCGGCGTCGGCACGCGCACGCCCTTTAGCAAAGTTGAGCTTTCTCCCAGCACAAAGCGAATTTTAGAGCTAGGAATCGACGAAGCCCGCCGTATGGGCCAACATTACATCAGCACAGAACATCTTCTCCTAGGGCTGGTACGGCAGAACGAAGGCCTGGCTATGGAAGTATTGAAGCGCTTCGGCGTAAGCGCGGAGCAGATTCGTCGCCAGACGCGACGTATGCTCAAGGAAAACCCTGTTGCCTCCCGCGAAAGCCGTTCACGCCGGCGGAGCAGCAGCAGCAGTAAGGAGAAGAGTAAAACACCATTGGTCGACCAACTTGCAACTGATCTGACGGCATTAGCCGCCGACAACAAGCTCGATCCGGTTATTGGACGCCAGACCGAAATCGAACGCGTCATCCAGATTCTGGCTCGTCGTACCAAAAACAATCCTGCCCTGATTGGCGAACCGGGAGTTGGCAAGACTGCTATCGTCGAGGGTCTTGCCCAGCGCGTCGTAGACGGTTTGGTGCCTGACGTGCTGCTCGATAAGCGCGTTCTACAATTGGATGTCGGCAGCCTTGTCGCCGGTACAATGTACCGTGGGCAGTTTGAAGAGCGGCTCAAACGTGTCATTGAAGAGTTGAAGCAAAGTGATGCCATTCTCTTCATCGACGAAGTTCACATGCTGGTGGGCGCCGGCTCGGCCGGAAGCTCGGTGGATGCCGCGAACATCTTGAAGCCTGCGCTGGCGCGTGGTGAACTGCAATGTATTGGCGCCACAACGCTAGACGAGTATCGACGTCACATCGAGAGTGACGCCGCCCTGGAGCGGCGCTTCCAGCCCATCCGCGTCGAGGAGCCGACGCCTGAAGAGACCATCCGCATCTTGAAAGGCATCAAAGGCGCCTACGAAGACCATCACAAGCTAACAATTAGCGAAGAAGCAATAGACGCCGCCGTACAACTGTCCACGCGATATGTCACCGAGCGCTTCCTGCCCGACAAGGCCATCGATCTCATCGACGAAAGCGCTTCGCGCGTGCGCATGTACCGCGTGCCGCAACCGGCTGACATTCGTGAAGCCTACGACCGCCTGCGCGAATTGCGCGAAGAGCGTGAGAAGGCCGTGGATGCCGGGCGCTATAGCGAAGCGGATAACAGTCGCGAAGAGGAAGAAGATCTTCAGCGCCGGCTGGATCAGATGCGTGCCAACCAGGAAGGCACGAACGCCGAGGTAACCGCTGAGGACATTGCCGAAGTACTGGCCATGTGGACAGGAATTCCAGTCTACCAGTTCACGGAAGAAGAATCGGCGCGACTGCTGCGCATGGAAGAAGAACTTCATGAATATATCGTGGGGCAGGACGAGGCCATTGGCGCCATTTCCAAGGCCGTGCGCCGCGCGCGCGCCGGTCTGAAAGATCCGCGCCGCCCCATCGGCTCCTTCATCTTCCTTGGCCCCACGGGTGTTGGTAAGACAGAGCTGACCAAAGCGCTGGCCCGCTTCCTGTTTGGCAGCGAAGAATCGCTGGTGCAGCTCGATATGTCCGAGTTTATGGAACGGCACAATGTGGCCCGCCTCATCGGCTCGCCACCCGGCTATGTGGGATATGAAGACGCCGGACAGTTGACCGAAGCGATACGCCGGCGACCATACTCCATCGTCGTCTTTGACGAAATCGAGAAGGCCCATCCTGAAGCATTCAACATCCTCTTGCAGATCATGGAAGAGGGGCATCTGTCGGATGCCAAGGGCCATCAAGTCGATTTCCGCAACGCCATCATCATCATGACCTCGAACGTCGGCGCCGAGACCATTCAGCGCGGGCCAAATCTGGGCTTCGCCTTCCAGCGAGACACTGGCAGGCAAGAAGATGCCGAGTACAAGGAAATGCGCAAGAAGCTTCTTGACGAGCTAAAGCGCAAATTCCGTCCTGAATTCATTAATCGCGTTGACAGCGTCATCGTCTTCCGCGAGTTGTCTCAGGAAGATATACACAACATCGTGGACATCGTCGTCGCTCGCGTCAACGAACGCCTCGTCGAGTACGGGTTGCGCGTTCGCATCACGGATAGCGCCAGAGACTGGCTCAGCAAAGAAGGCTACAATCCGGAATTTGGCGCCCGCCCGCTCCGTCGAGTCATCCAAACCGAAGTGGAGGACAAGCTTTCAGATGCCGTCCTCGCCGGTGAGTTTGGTGAAGGCGACACGGTACTCGTCGACGTAGACGAAGACGAGAACGTGCAGCTCAGCCGGGTGGATTCCGACGATAACGGCGAAGCCGAAGAAAACGAGGAAGAGGCCGTACCGACCGTCTAGTCGCCGCTTTGGCAAACAAGTGTGAAATAGAACGGGGACCCTCTTCACAAGGGTCCCCGTTTTTTCTTTTGGGTACGAAGCGTCTGTTTTTGTTAGCGGGGAATGGTGAGCACTTGACCGACTTCAATGTGGTCGATATTCTGGATATCGTTGGCCTGGACCAGAACATCTAGGCCGACGCCAAACTGTTCAGCCAGCTCTGCAAGCGTGTCGCCAGGCTGCACGACGTAGGTCTCGTCCGGTATTGGGGTTGCGGGCGGCGGAGGCGGCTCGGCGGTGGGCATAGGTGTCCACGTTGGCGGGACGCCGCTTGCCGTGTTTACCTCATCTGTACGAGGCGATTCTTCAGACAGTTCATTCTCTGTGCCGCCGGCTTCAACGGTGGGTACCAGTGTGGCGACATCATCTCCTCCGGCGCCGCATGCCGCCAAGCTTAGAGCCAGCGTGATCCCTATGACGATTAATTTCAGCGCTCGCATGGCGCGTTTCCTCCACAATTAGGCACGGACATCAATATCTTCATTCTAACAGATTTGCTGCCGGAGCGATGTTGTACTCTTGTACCCCCTCCCCGTGGATTCTAATCTTCGACGCTCGCACTGCCCAGGCGCGTTGCCGCCGCCGCCATACCCAGTATGAACCAGAAAATCGTCACCGCATGATGGAACTCGGTGTTGAACAGGTAGTGGTCAAAAATACCGGCGACCAATCCCCCCACGACCGCCGCGTGTAGTCCTAACCATATCGCATCATGTGACCGATTTGTGCGGAAGTAGCACCGGTTGGCGATGGCATAGGCAAAGACCGCCACGATCACTGCCAGGAATGCTATAAGACCAAGGAGGCCCATTTGCTGGCCAATTGTGAGATAGACATTGGCCACGCCCAAATAGAGATCTATGTCGGGTGACCCGGCAAAGCCTACGCCGAATACCGGGTAGCGCGCAATGAGTCTCAAGGCATCAGTGTATTCGCCAAATCGCATCTGTGTCGCCAGATCCTGCCCCTGGAGGCCTGCAATAAAGCGGCTGACGTACCCCTGTGTAAATGGCAACACCAAAAAAAGCAAGCCTGCAGCCACCAGGTAGGGAATCAGCCGCCGGTACCGTGCCACTGCCACGAATAGGATTCCCGCAACCAGGCCGACCATGGCCCCGCGCGAGAAGGTTAGCACAACAGCGACGCCGACGAGCACAAGCGCTCCAACGGTGATCGCTCTGGGCCATAAGGGCTTGCGAGTGGTCAGCTGTGGCGCGATTAGGGACCCAATCAGCAGCAGCAAGCCGCCAAAGGAATTCGGATCGACCGACGTTCCAATCGCTCGCTCCGCAAGTTCAGGATTCTCTTCAATGTAACGGATAACCCAACCGCCCGGGTATCCCAGCCGCTGCAGTGCATTGAGCACCGTATTCGCCGTTTCATCGGGCATCAGCCACAGGATGATGCCGATCAGCGCGGCCGCCGCCCCCGCCAGAATTAATACTTTTACGAGCCGTTCCAGCCGCTCCCAATCGCGACAGTAGTCGATGACGACTAACACAAAGCCCAGGCTTAGCATCAGCTCCGCAAAGCGCCGTACCAGTGTCGGCGTCAACGGTCCATTGCTTAGACCAAAAATGAAGGCGAAAACTGCCACGAGCATGAAAACAATCAAGGGGATGGTCAACGGCGTCGTCACGATCGTGCGCTGCTGTCCCGTCGCCAGGCGCAGCGCCCAGATGCCCACCACGGCCCCTAGGGCCACATCAAGAAATGTCGGTGTCAGTCCAATGTCGACCGGTAAGGTAGCAAACGGCAAGAGGCACACGACGGCGATGATGCCCCAGAAGCCAATCTCCATGTTGCGCAGGACGACGAATGCGGCCACGCCAACCATGACCACCGCCAGCCCGGCAAGCGGCCCGCCAAATGCCAGCACCACACCGCCGAGCGTGGCAAAGAGCCCGGCGAGGAGCCCGACCACAGCCGGCGAAGTGCTTGGCGCTGTTTTCTTTTCTGGGATGTCTACGGTCGTTGCCATCTTGGATACTTCTATTCAATCCGAATTCGCGTCAATTGTATGACGTCGTCCATCGTAATGCGACGATCGCGTACAATTTGCAGGCGGTCAAAGCTTCCATCTTCACCGCGCGTATAGGCGCCCACGATGACCGTGTATACGCCTGCCGGCGTTTCTGCATTTACCGTCATCGGCATCTGCACCTCCTGAACGGCGCCCGGCTCCCAACTCGACGTTTCTACGGCGATATCCACCGCCGCCCATCGCGTCGTATCTCGGTCGTTCAGCACCTGAGCAAACAACGTATAGTCGCGATCCAGCTGACGCAGCGCTTCCCAGCTCGCGGTCAGTACAATTTCCTCGCCACTGGCAACACGACGCGGCGCGATCTGGAAATCGACGAGCCTCAACTCGCGCCCAAAATTGACGGATATGGTCCGCGCCTCATCAGTTGCCCGCCGCAAGGCCAGCGTATCTAATACCACAGCATCGCCCTCGCCCGTTCTCAGCCGTTGATTCATCTCGTAATCGTAGAGGCCAACCACCAATTCTAGCTCCGCAGGAGCGACAGCTGTTTCGGGTATCTGCAAGCGGTAAAATTCTTTAAGCGTTGTGCCCGGCTCCAGGAATGTGGTCGCCAACAAGCCGCCGCCTGGATACATGTCCCGTTGCGCGATAGGCGTCTCCAAAACCGGATCGTTTAGGTGCACAAATACACTCCAATCGCGCACCATGGGCGCCAACACCTCCCATTGGAGATAGACGTCCACCGTATCGCCCGGTTCTACCTGCTCGCTCGCACTCTCGGCATCGATAGCATAGCCCGTGAGCGCCAGGCGATCGGCAAAATTGGCTTCTACCTGCTGCAGAGCCACAGGAACTTCTGCCGGATCTGGCTCATACGCCGGCGCAATCCACAAGAAAGGCGCCAGGGCTGCCACGCCAAAGAAGAAGGTCCCTACTGCCCCCGATACCAGGCTCGCAGGGCGGCGTTGTAGCCAGCCGAACAGACCCAGCGCGAGCAATGTACTAAGCGCTGAAATTGCCGTAAAAGCCAGCCGGCCTTGACTGGACCATGTCGTCGTCGCCCAATTGATCAGTCCATAGATGACGGCTGCCGAAAAGAGTAAACAGACCACCAGCGCGAAGTTTGTAGCGACAAACTGAAATAACCCATCTAGTGTGCCCGGCAGACGCCTCGCTCGGCCCTCTTCAGGGGCAGCGCGAGAACGACGCCAGCGCGACAGCGTCATCCAGGCATAGAAGATGAATCCCGGCACGGCGATCACGAGTAGGCTGTTGAAGACCGTATAGATCCAATCTGGCATGGGCACGTTGACGCCTCCAAAGAGGCCCCAGTACGAGGCCAGAAAGCCCCAGCGCTCGTCCCAAAGCTGCGCCAATGTAGCCGGTTGCGGACGTTGTCCAAGCACGGCTACAAACGCGTTCCATCCCAACCAATCGCCGTAAAGGACGATATTGCGATAGTACCACCAGCCTGCGATGATAAGAACCGGAATGAGCGTGACCACAAACCGGACGGCGGTGCGTGTCGTCAACCGTATGAACACTCCGACACCTTCCACCTGCTCTACATCGTCGCCGGTGGCCGGCGCTCGTCCCATCTCCTGCCAGGCGGAAATCGCTGCTGTGCCCAGGGCCATGGGAAGCAAGCCCAGAGCGCCTTCCTTTGTTAGCGCCGCCAGGCCAATGACGACGCCCAGGAGCAGCCACTGAC
>CAYSMQ010000185.1:8560-9491 GCA_964432035.1 uncultured Ardenticatenaceae bacterium | reverse complement strand
TGGATTCAACCGAAACAGGACCGCTCAGCGACTCGGCGGGTCCGACTATTGAAGAACCGACCCCAACTCCCACCGCCACGCCGACTGGCACTCCCGAATCAACGCCAACGAGTACTCCGACTGCGACGCCGACGTCCACCCCGACGAGCTCAGCATCGTTAGACGCCACCCACGACACACAGACCGTAACGTCAGGGCAGCACACTGTCTTCCAGCTCTTGAATCAGTTGACGGCGCGCCTCCTTGGATTCGTGCACACTATTACTCCATGAAGATGAAAAAACTGCACCAGAGCAACGAAACAGGCCAGGCCCTCGCCGAAACGGCAATCGTCTTTCTCGTCGTCGTCCTCTTGCTGGGCGGCCTCGTCGAATTCGGCTGGGCCTACTTCCGCTATCTGGCGCTGCAAAACGCTGCCGGCGAAGGAGCTGCCTACGGCATGATGTTCTCCACGTACTGGCAAGGAGATGACCCCGGAGGAACCAATTATAATTGCGACCCGAATAACATCGCCTATCGCGTGCGGAACGAAAGCAATTCTTCGCTTCTCGACTGGCAGTCCACCGACGTCAACGTGAATACCGTTTTCGAAACACCGTCACCCGGCCAGTCCATTACCGTTACGGTTTCTTACGATCATCAACTCGTTACCCCCCTCATTTCAAACTTCTTTCCCGACGGTAACATCACGCTCCGCGCCCGTGCCGTACAAACGGTCCTTGGCCCGGCGCCTACAGCTGGCACTTGCCCTCCGTAACTACACTCATCTTTACAGGACCACACCGCTACATAACAACACCCCTTCACCCCATCACGCAATCTCCGCCCAAACCCGCCCATACCCACCTTCCCCCGTCTCCCACTGCGGCCGCGCTTCTTCACGTAACTTACCTTCCTCATCATACAACCGCCCCTGGTAAGCCAACAGCTC
>CAYSMQ010000185.1:0-8550 GCA_964432035.1 uncultured Ardenticatenaceae bacterium | reverse complement strand
CACCAGGCCGGGGATGGCCCGTTGCGTGGCCCGGATGCGGCGGACGCTGTCCGCCTGCGTGGCCAGGCCCTGCTGTCCGAAGTAGTTGAAGGCGTTCAGCGAATCGGGGTGCAGGTGGCGCAGCGTGTACAGCGCGTCCGCCGCCAGGCACACTGGCGTCTCCCCCGCGTGTGTGAACAGCGACGTGTGCCCCAAAGAGTGCCCGTAGGTAGGAACCAGGACCACGCTTCCGTCGCCAAACAAGTCCTCGCTGGCCTCAAAGGCGTGGAAACGACCTGATTGGAAAGTGAACGTCTGCGGCTGCCCGATCTGTTCCCAACTGGGCTCGTAGCCCATGCGCCGGCGGTCGTCCCACTCCACCTGCGAGACGTACACCGTGGCCTGCGCAAAGCGGTTCAACTCGCCCGTATGGTCCTCGTGCAGGTGGCTCATCACCACGTGCTGCACGTCGCCGGGCGCAACGCCCAGCCCCTCCAGCTGCCTCGCCAGCTCCTGTTCCGGCGGCAAATAGTTGTCATCCACTTTCCAGATCATGCCCGGCAACCCGCCCTTGCGCGCCGAGTAGTACCCTTTTACCGTCTGCGCGCGGCTCAGACCCGTGTCGAAGAGGACCGGCCCCTGCTGCGGGTGCATAATCAGATAGGCGTGCACGGGCACCCAAAAGACCGTGGCCTCGTCCGCGCCCATGTTCCACACCGCGCGCATGCCCACCCAACCCTCGTTGCCCTTAAACAGCTGTCCATAAGAGACCAACGTCTCCCCCGTCTGCAAGGCATGGACGCGCATCTCACCCACCGCTTGTGGCGCGGCGGCAAAAGCAGCCTCTGGTTCCGCGCCCACACCGCGGTCCGCTTCGGGCCGCGGCGCCGGCAACTGCGTCGGTCGCCACATCACATACAGGCTAAAAGCCAGCGCCAGCGCGCTCAGAAGCAAGAATCCCGCGCCCAGCCACTGCCAGAACCCGCTAGCGGCAAACACGCCCCATATGGCCAGCAAAAGTAGGACGGCAAAGACCCCCAGGCGCACGGCGATAATCGCCGGCGTCTGTACGAAACCACGCTGGGGCCGGTTGGGGGTGGAGTTGGTCATCTTTCCCTCCTAAGGCAATTCTTGCTCATGACGCGAGCCGTTACCGTTTCATCATCATACAACAATAGTCGATTCGTGAAAATTCGCGCCCAGCTACCTTCGGTTGCATTCGATGCCAAATAGACGGTAGGAGCCTCCTATAATCGGGCTCAGCCGCCGGGGAAAACTGACACTATTGATCATGTTGATCGCCTCGATCGCCTTCCCCACCTGACGCTCCACCGCAGACGCCATACCTGACAGGTTTTCGAGAACCTGTCAGGTGTTCGATCGACAAAACAAAAAAACGACCGCGTGGCGTGGGGCCACACGGTCGTTCTTTGTCAGAACAAGACGTGACAAGTTTGGCAAACCTGTCACATCTCAATCACAAAACGGCCAATTTACGGCAGGTGATCGCCAAACTCGCCATATAGCCAGTTAAGATCATCAGGCTGGTCCACGCGGTACACGCCGCCCGTGCCCGCGCAGTTGCCGTTCAGGCCAAAGGAGGTCACGCCGCCAATCACGTTGGAGTCGCCGATGAAGTTGGGACCACCGGAGTCGCCAAAGCAGGTGCCGCCCGTGGAGTGATTGTTGGACAACATGATGGAGTAGTCGCCCACGATGCCACCGTTGATCTGGATCAGGTGCGGCTCGGCGTACATGCGCACGCGCTCTGATTCTATGAACACAGGATTGATGCGCTGTAAACCATAGCCCACGGCCGTAAAGGTCACGTCCTGCAAGCCGCGCCGCCGGGCCATGCGGTTCAACTCGCCCTCTGCGGGTAACTCACCATACTCTGCAACCACATACGGCTCGTCCAGGACCACCACGCCCAGGTCGTAGAGGTAGAAAGCGTTGGGATTGTACTGCGGATGCGTGTAAGTCGTGCCGCCTACGTCGCCATCGAATGGGTATCCGTTGCCCGGAATACCAGACTCCACGTCGGCGTCAAACCAGATCTCCGCGCTCGCCGCGGGAGATTCCGTGCAGTGACCCGCCGTCAGAAACAGCGTCGGCGAAAGCAGCGTACCGCTACAACGCCACAGCGGGTTTCCATCCACGTCCTGCGCTACCATCAAGCCCACGTACGGATGTCCATCCCCGTCCAGCTCGCCGTCGGTCACCGCCGCCACGGAGGCAACCATCACCGCCAGCATAAGCACCAGCACAACCATCACAACTGCCAATCTTCTGTTCTTCATATTCCTCGTTGTCCTTTTTCCTTTCGTTGATAGTGATCGGTCCGACCATACAGAATGATTAAGTGAGTTGGCTTTCCCGGCGCCTCCTTTTGCCGCTCGCAACTGCCCAGGCAGGCGGTACCTGCCCCTTGCCTACCTGGCCTTGCAACCGGCCTCGCGCGAATGTGCGGGGGAGTGTATGGCTCCCGACCGCTCTTTCAATACTGCACAAACGACGTTTATTCTACCTGCATTAAGGGGACGTGACCAGACCTGACAGGTTTCGGAAACCTGTCAGGTCTCTCCACGCTTGTCATCTCCCCCATTTACCACTACCATTTTCCCCATGCCCGACATCACACAACTGTGGTTCGAACAAAAGTGGCTGCGCGACATTGTGGCCATTGCGCTGGCCTTTACGCTGGCCTATGCCGTGCACCTGCTCTCGCCGCGCGTTGCAGCGCGCCTGGTGCGCCTCAACCGCTTTCGCGCCGTGCGCAGGCGGGCGCGACAGGAGCGCCTGCGCACGCTGCAAGACCTCTTCTCCAGCGCCGTCAGCTTTCTGTCCGTCATCGTCGCCGTCCTCTACACCATAAGCCGCTTCGTGGACACCGACACGCTGGTGTGGGTCGTCGGTCTCTTCAGCGCCGCCTTTGGTCTGGGCGCGCGCCCTCTCGTCAACGACTTTCTGGCGGGACTGAGCTTTATCTTCGAGGACACGTTCGACGTGGGGGAGAAAGTAGAGATGATGGGCGTGGAAGGCGTCATCGAGCGCGTTACCTTGCGCGTCACCCTGCTGCGGGCGCCCACGGGTGAGCTCTACGTCGTGCCCAACGGCGACATCCGCCTGGTGCGCAACTTCAGCCGCGGGCGTTTCTCGTCGGTGAGCATCAGCGTACACGTGCGCGCCCAAGAGTTGGCTCAAGCGCTGCAAATCCTGGAAGACCTGGGCCAGGAGGCGGTCGTAATTCTGCCCAATCTGTTGGAGCCCTGGCAGGTTCTCAGCGAAACCGGCGCCCTGGGCGAAAAGACGGAGCTAACCCTGCACACCAAAGCCCGCTTCGGCTACGGCGCCGAAATGCGCCCCCGCCTCCTTGCCCTCGTCCAAGAGCGCTTGAGCGAAGCGGGCGTGGCCTTGGTGGATGGCTGACGGAAGCAGCGTGTAGAGTGTGATCTGTGGTCTGTGGAGTGTGATGCAAACACTCCACAAATGACACTCTACACTCCACAATCTTCTGTGGTCTGCGGTCATTCCACCGTCACCGTCACCACATCCGGCTCCCCCACATAATTCCCATCCCACTGCACCACAACCAGGCGCAGGGTGTAGACGCCGGGGTCCAGCGCCGCGGCGGGGAAGGTTTCTAGTTCGTCGCCGACGACGGGCGTCTCATGCGTTTCCCCGATGGTGACCCAATCCTGCGGATTTTCACCCGAGCCGATTTCTAACTTATAGAACTGCACCAGCTGCGGGTCGAAGTCCGCCGTGCCCACGATGGGCGTAAAACCGCTGACCGTGTCGCCACTGCGCGGGCTGCGGATGTTCCACACTGCCAGATCGCTGCCGCGACCTTGCTCTGCGAGAAGCTCTTCGTCACACGTGATGCGCGGCATAATGGCCAGGCCGCGCTCGTCGGCCCATTCATAAGCGCCCTCTATGCTCTCCTCGTTGCGCGGCGGCGCCAGATACACGCGCGCCTCCGCTTCCGGCGGCGCGTCGTCCAGCAATGTGCCTTCGGGGATGGCGCAGGCGCGCGGCGGCGGCAGGTCGTCGGCAGGATTGTCGATCAGCGCCTCGTCCAGCAAATCTTCGTCCAGTGGCGCGGACATCACACGCCACACGGCCGGGTCCAACTCTTCCCAGGCCACCTGCGGCTCGGCCGGCGCCGGCGTGGGCGCCTCCGGCGTCTCGTCCACCAGGAACCACTCTTCGCCGTCCCGGCTACAATCGGTCGCGCCCTCCGTGACCGAACCCAGGTTGCACAAAGAGCGCCGTTCCAGCCCCTGCGGCGGGCTGAACTGCTCAGGACGGTCGTTGCCCAGCACCGTGCGCAGCGCGCCGTCGCCGTAGACCGCCTGCACGTAATCGGACCACAAAGGCGCCGCGCCCGTCAGACCGCTGATATCGATCATCTCGCTGTTGTCCGTGTTGCCCGTCCACACGCCCACCACCAGGCGCGGCGTGTAACCGACGGTCCAGTTGTCACGGAAATCATTGGTCGTGCCCGTCTTCGCCGCGGCGGGAAAAGGCAGCGCCAGCGGGTTGCTCTGGCCCATCGCCGGAGCGCGCGCGGCGTCGTCGTCCAGAATGTCGCTAATAAGAAACGCCACGCGAGGGTCCAGCACCTGCTCCGGCTGCGGCGGTTGGTACTCAAAGAGCACCTCGCCGTTGGCGCGCTCAACCTTGAGAATCGCCGCCGGCGGAACGCGCCGCCCCTCGTTGGCCAACACGGCGTAGGCGCCGGTTAGCTCCAGCGGCGTCACTTCGCCGCCGCCCAGCGTCAGAGAGAGGCCGTATTGCGCAGGATCTTGCGCCAGGCTACTGATGCCCATGGCGCCGGCTACGTCCAGCAGGCGCTGCACGCCGATGTCCTGCAACACGAGCACGGCCGGCACGTTGTAGCTGTTGGCCAGCGCCGCGCGCGGGCGCAGGGGCCCGTGGAAGGTGCGGCTGTAGTTTCGCGGCGTGTACAACCCGCCGTCGTTCTGCGGATAATCGACGGGCACGTCCCACAAGATATCGCCCAGCGTCCACTGCGGGTCGGCGTCGGGCAGGGGCGAGAGGGCCGCGGCGTAGGTCAGGGGCTTGATGGCGCTGCCCGGCTGCTGTGGCGTCAGCGTGACGTTCACGTTGCCCGAAATCGCTTCGTCGTGGTAGTCCACGCTGCCCAACATGGCCAAAATCTCGCCCGTGTGCGGCTTCATAGCCAGCAGCGCGGCGTTGGTCAGGTTGTGTTGGGGACCGACGCTTTCCACGTGGCGGCGGGCCTCTTCTTCCGCCAGGCGCTGGTAGTCCAGGTCCAGGGTCGTGGTCACGCGCAAACCGCCGTTGGCCACGACGTCCGCGCCAAACTGCTCCTCCAGCAGCTGGCGCACGTATACCGCAAAGTGCGGGGCGCTGAGGCTCACTTCCTGCGTCGCAAACTCTAGCGGCTGCAGGTAGGCCTCCTCGGCCTGCTGGCGGGTAATGTAGCCCTCTTCTTCCATCAGGTTGAGCACCAGCCACTGCCGCTGCTTGGCGCCCTCCAGGTTGGTCAGCGGGTCCAGGTCTACGGGGCTCTGCGGCAAGGCCGCGAGCAGGCTCGATTCCGCCAGGTCGAGCTCAGAAACAGGCTTGCCGAAATAGGTCTGCGCCGCGGCTTCCACACCGTAGGCCAGATTGCCGTAGTAGATTTCGTTGAGATAGAGCGCCAGAACTTCGTCCTTCTCGTAACGCCGGTTCATGAGCCAGGCCAGCAGAATTTCGCGCGCCTTGCGATCATAACTCACCGCAACGCGCTCGTCGTAGTCGAAGGCGATGTGGCGCACGATCTGCTGCGTGATCGTGCTGCCGCCGACGGGGCGCTGCTCAGGGTTGCGCAAGTTATAGATCAGGGCCGCCGCCAGCGAGGGAGCGTCGAGGCCGATGTTTTCGTAAAAAGTGTCGTCCTCCACGGCGATGGTGGCCTGGCGCAGTTCCAGGGGAATGGCGTCCAGCGCCACGCGCGTGCGCTTGCCCTCGCCAAAGATCTCCCACAGCAACTCCCCATCGCGGTCCAGGATGCGCGTGGTTTCGAACGATTCGCGGTTGTGCGCTTCGTCCAGGGCCGCGATGCCTTCCTCCATCTCATTCGTCAGTTGCACGTAGACTAGCGTGGCGGCAATAGCCACCGTGGCGAAGACGACGAGCGAAATAAGAATCACGCCGCCCAAAAACATGTTGCTCAGGCAGCCGCCACAACCGCGCCGCGCCTTCTTCTCCGGACGCGAGCGCCGCTGCACGCGGTAGACGACAGGTTGGGTTTGATGCTCTTCTCTCATATCGGTTAATCGTTCGTGTTGGTTTCAGACCTGACAGGTTTTCGAAAACCTGTCAGGTCTTTCTTTGCGGCCCCTAGTGTACATAAAAGCCACGACGCCTACTTGGCGGCTTGCAAACGCTAAGGTGACGTTTACTTGACGGCAGGCCTATCTTTGGCCCGACGCCACTTCGCTCTATAATAGACGCATCCAAGGTGCGAAAAGTTCCATCCGGAAAGGAGTTTACCGATGTGGAACCGCAGGCGCGGCTCGTCTCCGTGTATCGCTCGCCGACAGAGCTTGTGGAACTGACCGCAGACGAGACATTGACCTTTGACGACATTCTACCGGGCTTTTCGCTACCGCTTTCACAGCTGTTCGATCCACTTACCTGAGGCGCTCATTGACTCTAGAACATCTCAATCCCCCCGACCTATTTCCCAGCCTGCAATACGGCTTCTCTCAGGTCGTCACCGCCACGGCGGGCAAGACCATCTATCTGTCTGGGCAGGTGGGATGGAACGCCGCGCAGGAAATGGTGGGAGAAGGCGACCTGCGGGCCCAGGCCTGGCAGGCGCTGCGCAACGTGGAAACAGCACTTGAGGCCGCAGGCGCCACGCTGGCGGACGTCGTGTCTCTGCGCATCTACGTCGTGCAGGAGGAGCTGGCCAACAACGGCGCGGCTATCAGCGACGCGCTCAAGGCCTTTTTCCCGCAAGAAAGCGCGCCGGCAAGCACGTGGATCGGCGTGGCCTCGCTGGCCGATGAGGCTTTCCTCGTAGAAATTGAGGCGATTGCGCATGTGCCGGGCGCCTCCGAGGCGCGCGACACCTAAGGTGACAACCATGCCCACCTTCCACCCCTTAACGCCCGAACGCTGGGCTGACTTCGAAGCTCTCTTTGGGCCGCGCGGCGCGTACGGCGGCTGCTGGTGCATGTGGTGGCGGCTGACGCGAGCCGAATTCCAGAACCAGCAAGGCGAAGGCAACCGGCAGTCGATGTACGACATCGTGCACGACGGCGAGATCCCCGGCATCCTGGCCTATGTGGACGGCGAGCCAGTGGGCTGGTGCTCCATCGCGCCGCGGGAGCAGTTCGGCTCCCTCAATCGTTCCAGGGTTCTAAAACCGTTGGACGAGCTGCCCGTATGGTCGCTGGTGTGCCTCTTTATAGACAAGGCGTATCGTGGGCAGAATCTGGCCCCGGCGCTAATTCGCGGCGCCGTCCATTATGCCCTGGAGAGCGGCGCAGAAATCGTCGAGGCTTATCCCACCGTGCCGCGCGGCGACGGCAAACTGCCGCCGGTTTCCAGTTTCATGGGCATTCCGGCCATGTTCGAGGGCGCCGGTTTTGTGGAGTACGCGCGCCCGTCAGAAAGCCGCATGATCATGCGCTACGACGCGCGCTGAGCATACATAAAAAAACGGCCACCCCGGCAAGTGCCGGGGCGACCGCTGCTCACTTCGAATTGAAGTTTAGGCTTAGTAGGTCGTCGTGCGGCGGTTCTCGAAGTATTCGTCCACTTCTTCCTCCGCCTCTTCGCGGGAGTAGCCGTAGCGTTCCTGAACGCGGCCGACCAGCTCGTCGTAGTTTCCTTCGATGCGGTCCAGGTCATCGTCCGTCAGACGGCCCCACTGCTGCTTAACTTCGCCTTTCAACTGTTTCCATTTTCCTTCCAGAATATCCTTGTTCATACTTACCTCCATTACTGGGCGTCCCGCGCCGGTCGCTGAGTACCGTTATCTGCCGGCGACGGAACTGGTGGGATACAATACCTTCTTTTACGCCCACATTCTAAGGCAGTAAAGAAGCAATCGCGTGTGCCCAGTGGCATAATTAGAGGCATATTTGGGGATATGTCTTTGTCGCGCGGCAATCTGGGACGAAGTCCCATGGCACGAGGGCGCTACTCGTACTTCAAAGCCGTCACCGGCGCCAGCGTCGCGGCGCTAAGGGCCGGATAGAGTCCAGAGAGAAAACCAATAATCGTCGAAAATGCCAGGGCGAAGAGTGGCAGCCATAGCGGCGTGTAGACGGCGACAGTCGGTGGGGGAGCCCCACTCTGTACAGATTGGCCCGCGAGATAGGCCATAACCAGCACATTGAGCACCTGACCCAGACCCCAGCCGATGGTCACACCGCCCAACCCCCCCAGGAAACCGATGCCCGCCGCCTCACCCAAAAAGACGCTCAGCACGTGGCGGTTGGTGGCCCCCACCGCTTTCATCAATCCGATCTCTCGTGTACGCTCCAGGATGGCCATGGCCATTGTGTTGGCGATGCCAATGGCGGC
>CAYSMQ010000184.1:0-9491 GCA_964432035.1 uncultured Ardenticatenaceae bacterium | reverse complement strand
CCAATCCCCTCCCACCACCGCGTTCCTCTTCACCGGTCAGGGCGCCCAATACGAAGGCATGGCCCGCCAACTCTACGAAACGCAACCCGTCTTCCGCGAGGCCTTGAATCGCTGCGCAGACATCCTGGACGAATACCTCGAGCAGCCGCTGTTAGATGTAATATTTGGAGAACTAGAGACTGGTGAACTGGAGACTAAAGAGAACCAATCCCCAATCTCCAATCCCCAATCTCCAGTCTCTATCCTCTCCCGAACCACCTACACCCAACCCGCCCTCTTCGCCACCGAATACGCGCTGGCCCAATTGTGGCGTTCGTGGGGTATTGAACCTGACGTGGTCATTGGGCATAGCGTGGGCGAATATGTGGCGGCCTGTGTGGCGGGGGTCTTCAGCCTGGAGGAAGGTCTGCGCCTCATTGCCGCTCGCGGGCGTCTGATGCAAAGTCTGCCGCAGAATGGCAGCATGGCCGTCGTCTTCGCGCCGCGCCAACGGGTGGAGGAAGCGCTGGCGCCCTTTGCCGGACAGGCCAGCGTCGCCGCCGTCAACGGCGAGCAAAGCATCACTATTTCTGGAGAGACGGCGACAATCACGACCATCATTGAGGAACTGGCCGAGGAGGGCATCGAAAATCGCCCGCTCACCGTCTCCCACGCCTTTCACTCGCCGCTCATGGATCCTATGCTCGACGCCTTCGAGGCCGAGGCGCGCACCGTCACCTACCACGCGCCGCGCGTCACCTTCATCTCCAACGTGACGGGCCAGGCCTTCGATGAACAAACAGCGGCCGACGCCGCCTACTGGCGGGAACACGTGCGCCGGCCCGTCGAGTTCGCCGCCGGCGTGCAGGCCCTCCAGGCCCACGGCGCGCAAATCTACCTAGAGCTCGGCCCCCAACCGCACCTCCTCAGCATGACCCGCCGCATCCTCGAGCAATCCCCAAACCCTAATCCCCAAACTCCCAAGCCGAGCGCCCTCGGCCCCAATCTGTATCTCCCCTCCCTCCGCCAAAACCGCGACGACCGACAAACGATATCTCGCGCCCTTGCCTCCCTCTACGAAGCCGCTGTGGAGGTTGATTGGACCGGCGTCTACGCGCCTCATGGGCCGCAGCTGCCCGTTGCACCGCTGCCCACTTATCCCTTCCAACGGCGGCGCTACTGGCTCGACGTGCCGCAGGGCAGCCAGGTTATCCCAGCCGCAACGAACGGCGAAGACGGTGGGCTGCGTCGCCTGCACACGGCCGTTCCGCTCTATGAAAGTGTTATTCAGGCAGAGAGCGGAGAGCAGGTTGAGGTCACGTTGCGCGATATGTTACGGGTCCTTGCCGCGGATTATTGGGGAAACGGTGACCATCAACTTACGACGCTTCTCCTTAATGCGAAGGATGATATCGTAGGCCGCGTGCCGTTGCAGATAGCTGTGAGCGCGCAGCAAGAAAATGTGGCCCTGCTGCAGATGTTCCGCTTTGAGAAACAAGATGAGCGCTGGTTACTGTTTGGTAGCGCGCAGTTGCAGCGAGGGTCTGTGGCGGCGCGCGAAGAAGAAGGCGAGCAGAAAGCGGCAGCGGACGAAAATGAGCCTATCTCCCTGCGTCGACAGCTGTTGGACGCCGGCAGCGACGCGCGATTGCAAATAGCAGTCGAGTTCCTTCAAGAGCATACGGCGCGCGTGCTGGGTGTCGCCGCGGCCGATTTACCCTTGCAACAGTCCCTGGACACGCTGGGCCTCGATTCGCTGATGGCCATCGAACTACGTAACCGTATCGAGGCCGACTTGCAGATTACTTTGCCTGTCGTCAACTTCCTGCAGGGTCCCAGCGTGCAAGAACTTGCCGAGCAGTTGCTTGCACACGTCGAAGATGCGGGTGGCGAGCGCCCAGCGGTTACGCGTTGCGACCTGGACCGCGAGGCGCCCGCGCCGATGGCGCACGGGCAACAGGCCATGTGGTTCCTACATCAGCTGCTGCCCGACGATATTGCCTTTAACGTCGCCGGCGCCGTGCGTCTCCGTGGCGCCCTGGATCTTGCCGCCTTGCGCCGGGCGTTGGCGTTTGTTATCGAGCGCCACCCGGCTTTGCGCACGACTTATGCCATGCATCAGGGCCAACCGGTGCAACAGGTTCGGCCTCTATCACACGCGCCGCTAGAGGAGGTTGACGCGCGGTTCTGGAGCGAGAAGCGCCTGCAAGACTATTTGGAGCAGGAAGCACACCGTCCGTTTGATCTTCAGGGCGGCCCATTGTTGCGCGCCCGTCTTCTGCAACACGACGCCGCCGATTATTTGCTGCTCCTTTCGGTGAGCCATATTGTCACCGACTTTTGGTCCATGTCCGTGCTCGTGCAGGAGATGGCCCTGGCTTACGAAGCGTTCAGCAGCGGGCGGGACGTCGAAATGGCGCCGCTGCCCGTGGACTACTTCGACTATGTGCAGTGGCAGCGCCAGTTGCTATCCGGCGAAGAAGGGCAACGCATGCGCGATTACTGGCTGCGGCAGCTTGGCGGTGAGCTGCCCCTGCTCGACTTGCCCACGGACCGCCCGCGCCCCGCGCAACAGACATTCCGTGGCGATACGGCCAGCCGCCGCCTTAGCCCGCAGTTAACCAGCGCCCTGCGCGAGCTGGCGCAGGCGCATGGCGTGACTCTGGCTACCGCCCTGTTGGCCGGTTTCCAGTCCCTCTTGCACCGATACACGGGGCAGGAAGACCTCGTCGTGGGTTCAGTGCTTTCCGGACGCGAACGACCGGAGCTGTCGCGCCTCGTCGGTTACGTCATCAATCCTGTGGCCCTGCGCGCCGATTTTAGCGGCGAGCCGACCTTTGCCGGCTTCCTGCAGCAGGCGCGCCAGACGATGCTCGACGCATTTGAATACCAAGACTACCCGCTTTCGTTGCTGGCAGAGCAGCTGTCGCTGCAGCGCGATCCCGGTCGCCCGCCCATCTTCGAAACGATGTTCATCATGCAACAGGCGCAGGTCATGGCCGATGAGGGCCTGAGCGCATTGGCCCTGGGGTTGCCCGGCGCGCACATGCAGGTCGGCGAGTTGGCGGTCGAATCTGTGTCTCTGGGCGGACTGCCGGCGCAGTTCGATCTGACGCTGATGATGGCCGACATGCCTGACGGGTTGGCGGCGGCGCTCCATTACAACACGGCTCTGTTCGACGCCGGCACGGCCGAGCGCATGCTGGCACACCTTGAGAGCCTGTTAGAGGGTGTTGTGGACAACCCGCAACGGCCTCTGGCGCAGATAACTTTACTTTCAAATGATGAGAGGCGACAATTGCAGAAGTGGAACGAGACTGCCGCCGCCTATCCGAGCACGCGCTGCCTGCACGAGCTGGTCGAAGAACAGGTCGCGCGCACGCCGGATGCCGTAGCTGCTAGTGGCGCGGGTCAGACGTTAACCTACGAGGAGTTGAATTGTCAGTCGAATCGACTGGCGCACCACCTGCGCGACCAAGGCGTAGGGCCTGATACGCTTGTCGGCGTCGCCGTCGAGCGCTCGCCGCAAATGCTCGTGACCCTGTTGGGCGTGCTCAAGGCCGGCGGCGCTTACGTACCGCTCGATCCTCAGTTCCCGGAGGCGCGCCTGGCGCTCATGCTTGATGACGCCCGGCCGCGCGTCATTCTCACCCAGGAAGCGATTATGGCGCAACTGCCGCAGACGGAGGCGCACGTTATTTGTCTGGATCGCGACTGGGAGACAATCGCCACCGCCACAGGCGAGACCCCGGCACCGCGCGCCGAGCCGGAAAACCTGGCCTATGTCATCTACACGTCAGGTTCGACGGGCCGTCCTAAGGGTGTGCAGATTCCGCACCGCGCTGCAGTCAACTTCCTCTGCAGCATGCAGCAGGAGCCGGGACTAACCGCGGATGATGTGCTGCTGGCCATTACGACGCTCTCCTTCGATATCGCCGTGCTGGAATTGTTCCTGCCCCTGCTCAGCGGCGCGCGCGTGGTCATCGCCACCGCCGAAGAAGCCGCCGATGGGTTGCAGCTGCGCGAGTTGGTTCAGGAATGCGGCGCCACCGTGATGCAGGCCACGCCCGCCACCTGGCGCATGCTGCTCGCCGCCGGCTGGGACGGTAAGCCAGACCTTAAAATCCTGTGTGGCGGCGAAGCGTTGACGCGCGACCTCGCCGACGCCCTTCTCGCACGCAGCGCCGAACTGTGGAATATGTACGGCCCCACCGAAACAACCGTGTGGTCCACTACCTGTCGTGTGCAAAAAGGCCGGGGCCTTGTGTCCATCGGCCGCCCCATTGCCAACACACAGATCGCCATCCTCGACGATGCCGAACAACCCGTGCCCACCGGCGTCGCCGGCGAGCTCTACATCGGGGGCCACGGCGTCGCCCGCGGCTACCACAATCGCCCCGATCTCACCGCCGAAAAGTTCGTGCCAATCCGCAGTTCCCAATCTCCAATCTCCAATCCCCTTTACTACCGCACCGGTGACCTCGCCCGCTACGACGCCCGCGGCAACCTCACCTTCCTGGGCCGTCGCGATCACCAGGTCAAAGTACGTGGTTTCCGCATCGAGCTTGGTGACGTAGAGGCTGCGCTGGGGCGCCACCCGCTTGTGACCCAGGCCGTCGTCGTTGCCCGGGGGCGGGGCGAGGCGCGCCGGCTGGTTGCCTATCTCGTCTTGCATGACGGCGTCGAGGCGCCCTCTGCGGCCGACCTGCGCCAGACGTTGCGCCAGGTTTTGCCTGACTACATGGTACCCTCGGCTTTTGTAACGCTGGACGCTCTACCGCTGACGCCCAACAACAAGGTCGATCGCCGCGCCCTGCCGGCGCCGCCCGACGACCGACCAGACACAGGCGTGGACTACGTGGCGCCGCGCACGTCGTTGGAGAGGGAGCTGGCGCAACTGTGCGCCGAGGTGCTCGAACTGGGGCCAGACGTCGCCGTGGGTGTGCATGACGACTTCTTTGACCTCGGCGGCACGTCGCTGTTGGCGACGCGACTCATTTTCCAGGTTCGCGAACGCTTCCAGACACAAATTCCGCTGCGGCAGCTTTTCGCCGAGCCAACGATCGCCGCTCTGGCGCGCGCCGTCGAGAGCGGAGATGAAACCACAGCAGACACCTGGCACATGACGGTGCAAGAGCTAAACGCTGAAGTCCGGCTTGATCCTGCCATCACGGCCGGCG
The DNA here is from genome assembly GCA_964432035.1 of uncultured Ardenticatenaceae bacterium. GTDB lineage: Bacteria > Chloroflexota > Anaerolineae > Promineifilales > Promineifilaceae > JAAYYY01. The sequence continues at coordinate 4,332 of CAYSMQ010000184.1, read as the reverse complement.
AGCGCCAGTACGAGCCGCCGGCGATGCTGCAAAACGTCTTCCTTACCGGCGCTACCGGGTTCCTGGGCGCGTTTCTCCTGCACGATCTGATGCGGGAGACGGAGGCCACCGTGCACTGTCTGGTCCGCGCTGCCGATCCGCAGGCCGGTCTGCAACGCCTGCGCCGCAATCTGCAGACATATGAGTTATGGGATGAGGACTATGTCGGGCGCATTGTCGTGCTGTGCGGCGACCTGGCTGAGCCTCGCCTGGGCCTGGACGAAGGGCAATTCGAGCGCCTGGCGCGTGACGCGGATGTCATACTCCATAACGGCGCGCTGGTCAATTTCGTCTATCCCTATAGCGCTCACAAACCGGCCAACGTGCTGGGTACCGAAGAGGTGTTGCGCTTGGCGGCGCATGCGCGACTAAAAAGCGTACATTTCGTTTCTACGCTCTCTGTTTTCCACACCGGAGAACACGACCATGGCGGCACATTTACCGAACAGGACGATCTGGACGCCGCCGGCGCGCCATTTGGCGGTTATGCGCAGAGCAAGTGGGTGGCGGAGAAACTGGCGATGGAAGCAGGCCGACGTGGCCTACCGATCGCCATTTACCGCCCCGGCCTTGTCTCCGGCGCGGCGACCACGGGCGCGTGGAACACAGCCGACATGATGACGACGATGGCCCGCGCCTCGCTGCTTATGGGCCTGGCGCCCGATCTTGACGAAGGAGACAAAGTAACGCAGGTGGACATCGTGCCTGTCGACTATGTCAGTAGCGCCATTGTGCACCTGTCGCAGCAGAAAGAGACGCCGGGTCGCATCTTCCACCTCAACAATCCGCAGCCGCTGCCCTACCGGCAGCTGGTGGCTGTGGCGCGCGAGCTGGGCATGAAGATCCAGCCTGTGCCCTTTGCCCAATGGCGCGAGCGGTTGGTAGCCTTGGCGCTGCAAGCTGGCGGCAATGGCGCTGCTTCCTTCATACCGCTACTCGAGGAAGTGACCGTCGAGCAGGTCTTTATGCCTGCCTTTGATTGCCGCAACACATTGCAGGGTCTGCAGGGAACGGAGATAAGCTGTCCACCCGTTGGCCCACAATTGTTGGACACCTATTTGTCCTACTTCCGCGCCAAAGGTCTCCTGCCGGGAACGGACGAGAGGTCGTTAAACGGAGGTGACCGCGCGGACGGCGAACCCAGGGAGCAGCGCCTGGGAGATCGGCATCGCTCATGAGTCCGCCGCAACCGAATGCCTGGCTGCACCGTCTCAGATCCATAGAGCAACCTGAGCGCACCCTCATCTGTTTGCCGCACGCAGGCGGCGCACCTACCTTATTTCGCCAATGGTCTGCTGATCTGCCCGCCAGAATTGAAATTTTGAGTGTGCAGCTACCCGGGCGTGGCTCCCGCCTTCGCGAAGCGCCTTTTGAGCGCCTCGATCCCCTCTTACAGGCTCTTGTGCCGGCGCTACTCTCTGAACTCACCGGCGCCCCGGTCGCACTCTTCGGGCACAGCTTTGGTGGGTTGCTGGCCTTTGAACTGGTTCACGCGCTGCAGGCCGAGGGGGTGCAGACCATGGCCCTTTTTGTCTCTGCCTGCCATGCGCCGCAACAGTTACCGCCGGATGAAATCTTGTGCGATCTGCCGCGCCCAGAATTGCTGGCGGCGTTGCAACGACTCGACGGAATGCCCCAAGAGCTACTTGCCGAAGCTGAACTTCTGGATATGATTTTGCCCGCGTTGCGCGCCGATCTGGCTGTTTATGAGACGTACGTTTACCGGCAGCGTCCGAAGTTATCCGTGCCCATTATTGCCTTTGGCGGCCGTAATGATGTCCGTGTCACGCCGGCTCAACTTGAGGCGTGGCGCGCGCAGGCTGCAGGTCATTTTGAACGACACTTGTTCACGGGCAATCATTTTTATATGAACGATGCCCGCCCACAGCTTTTACAGCTCATTGAGCGCACGCTGGCGCTCTAGGCTCGATCACAATTCACCAACCCTTTCGGCGAAGAAGTGCAAGGAGGTCATCATGTTCCAACGTATCGTGCGCGCCTGGCATTACCTTTTGCTGTGGCTCATCGTTCTCATCTCTTTGGGGCTCAATGCCTATCTTTTCATCACGCTCAACAACATTCGCAGCCAGGCCCGCACCCAGATTGAGGCTGCCAACGAGCGCCTGACTGAAGTTGATGTTGGCGAGTATGAGTTGCCCATTGAGGTCGACGAATCCTTGCCGGTTTCCTTTACTGTGCCCTTCAGTGATACCTTCGTCGTGCCCATCAGCGCCACGATACCTGTGTCTGCCTCCGTGCCTTTTAGCGAAACCATCGACGTGCCAATTAACACCAACATCCCCATTAACACCACGGTCAGTGTACCCTTGCCGGCGATTGGCAATATTCCGATCCCTATCCCCATTGTCACCAACATACCGGTGAACCTGGACGTGCAGGTGCCCATCAGTCGCAGCATTCCGGTGCAGTTGGATATTCCGGTCGATCTGACGGTTGAAGTGCCTGTAGAGAGCGAGGTGCCGGTGAATACTGTCATTCCCGTGGAGCTAGATTTTCCGGTCACCATTCCGCTTGACGAAATGGGCTACGACCAGCTCTTGCAACAGGTGCAGGCGGCGCTGGACTCCTTGATGCAACTATTGGAGTAGAAACCGCATCCGACAGAAATCGGATGTTTCCCCACTCATGTGATATCCGATTCTCACATTTCCCTCCTATAACCTATAGAAATAGAACCCGAAGTCGTTTATCATGTAACATGTGGGCCACATCCCTTAGCCCTCTCGTTCTCGGGGACTTCCCCTGATCAAACTCATCTGGGTGCAAGCACAGGAGGCAACCATGTTATACGAGCAACGTGACCACAAGTGGGTCTATTCCTTTGAAGAAGGTGGCGCCGCCATGAAAGCCCTTTTGGGCGGCAAGGGCGCAAACGTGGCCGAAATGTCCCAGGCCGGGCTTCCCGTGCCCCCCGGCTTCACGATTACAACGGAAGCCTGTCGCGCCTACATCGATTACGAGCGACAGTTCCCCGAAGGTATGTGGTCCCAGGCCCAGGTAGCGCTGGAACAGGTCGAGGCCCAGGCCGGCAAGCAGTTTGGCAGCAACGAAAATCCCTTGCTGGTCTCTGTGCGCTCTGGCGCTGCTATCTCTATGCCAGGCATGATGGATACGGTGCTCAACCTGGGTCTCAACGACGAAACCGTGGAAGGACTGGCGCGCGTCTGCAACAGCCGCCGCTTTGCCCTCGACGCCTACCGCCGCTTCATCTCCATGTTCGGAAACATCGTTATGAACGTGCCTGCCGAGAAATTTGATCGTGTCCTGGAGCGCTTCAAGGCCCAGACTGACGGCGGGCGCGATACCGACCTCACCGGCGAGCATCTCGAGGAAGTCATCGCTACCTATAAGCGCATCATCTTTGCCGATCGCCACGGCGACGAGTTTCCGCAGGATCCCTACGAGCAGCTGCGCATGGCCATTGCCGCCGTGTTCGACTCTTGGAACAGACGTCGTGCCATCGACTACCGCCGCGTCCACCATATCCCCGATGACCTGGGCACCGCCATAAACGTACAGGCCATGGTCTTCGGCAATATGGGCTGGGGTAGTGGTACCGGCGTGGCCTTTACGCGAAACCCCTCTACCGGCGAAAAAAAGCTCTTTGGCGAGTATCTGCTCAACGCGCAGGGCGAGGACGTGGTTGCCGGCATCCGCACGCCGCAACCGATTGACCGGATGCAGGAGGATCTACCCGACGTCTTCCGCCAGCTGAAACAGATCACGTCGCAGCTGGAACGCCATTATCGCGACATGCAGGATATTGAATTTACGATTGAGGAGGGCAAACTGTGGATATTGCAGACGCGGACGGGCAAGCGCACCGGCGCCGCCGCAGTGACCATCGCCGTGGACATGGTGGAGGAAGAACTCATCGACCGCCAGACGGCCGTCATGCGCGTGGACGCCGAGCAGTTGAACCAGCTATTGCACCCCACGGTCGATCCCGACGCCGAGGTCACCGTGCTGGCGACCGGGCTGCCGGCGAGCCCCGGCGCGGCCTCCGGCGTCGCCGTCCTCAATCCCGACGATGCCGAGGAGTACGCTAACGACGGGCAAGAGGTTATCCTCGTACGCAATGAAACCAGCCCCGACGACTTTCACGGCATGGTTGGCGCACGCGCCATTCTAACCGCTCGCGGCGGCATGACCTCGCACGCGGCTGTCGTGGCCCGAGGCATGGGCAAGCCCTGCGTCGTGGGTGCGGGCGATCTGAGCATCGACGAGGAAGAAGGTTACTTCTACGTCAACGATCACGAGATCCGCCGCGGC
>CAYSMQ010000183.1:0-9538 GCA_964432035.1 uncultured Ardenticatenaceae bacterium | reverse complement strand
GTAGGGCTGGTACACAGCCGCGCCGAGGCGGTACGAAAGCCGCGCCGCGGTCTGACCCACTTCGTATAGTATTGATTCTTCTAAAGCATCAGTATGCCGAAAGCGGGGAATGTTAACCTGTAGCGCCGCCACCGGCTGCACGCCGTCGGCGCAAATGGGGCAGGCGATCTCCACTGTTTCCGCTGTCTCCAGCCGCGCATACCCTTCCTGGCGAATTCGTGCAGATATTCCCGCGCCGTCCCCGTTCGCCTGCGCCGGTTCGCCGGCAAGCAGGGCCAGCCCCGCAGCCGATTGCGGGGCAGGGCGGCGCGCGCCCGGCTGCAAGACGGCGCGCACCTGTTGCTGGGCTTCGTGCTGCGCCAAGACCACCGTCTCCTCCCCGTCCAGCCACAACAGGGCCACCGTTTCCGGCGGCTGCTTCAACTCAGGGTCATTTAAGAAAGCGCGGACCAGCTCGCCCAACGTGTCCTGCCGTCCCGGCGCCAACGTCCACAACGCCGGACCCAGCTGGTAGCGTCCCCGCTGGTCCAGCTGCTCAATATAGTGCCGCGCCTTGAGCGTGTTCAATAAAGCGTACAGCGCGCTGCGCGACATATCCAGTTGTTCCAATAGATCCCCCGCCGTCAGGCCATCCGGCTCGGCCGCCAGCGCCTCCAAAATATTCAACGTGCGCTCCGCCGCCGGCACCTGCTTCGAATAATCCATGCCTCGTCCCATTAGTCCAGTATAGAAAAGCACTATTTAGTATACTGGACTTAAGGCCAACGGCAAGCGGAAACTTAAGAATTGTAACAGTTGTTTAAGAGGCTACCGAGTCGAGGCAAACGCTTCCACCCATACATTTTCGACACATTTTCTCTCATATTTCTTACGCTAGACATGCTACAATACGTTCAAAGGGGTATCCCTTCAAAACAAAGGAGCTAAAACATGTCTGGATACCATACAAACATTGACGAAAGAACCGAAGATAACTCTTATTTTCGCGAGGTTCTATTCACCGGACCACACAGCCAGCTAGTGGTCATGTCGCTGAAGCCCGGAGAAGATATTGGCCGCGAAACCCATCCGGATACGGACCAGTTCATCCGCATTGAGGAGGGAACGGGCAAGGCCATCATCGGCGAAGACGAATACGAGCTGGAAGATGGTTCGGCGATCGTCATTCCCGCCGGCGCCGAACACAACGTAATCAACACGTCGCAGAACGAGGACCTGAAACTATACACAGTCTACACGCCGCCGGAACATCCGGATGGAACTATCCACAAAACAAAGGCAGAAGCGGAGGCGTACGAGCGCGAGCACCATCATTAACATGCGGGCCGGCGAAGGCGCCCACGTCCCGAACGCAATGTGGTCGTTAACCAGTTGCTGCCATTCGCCGCCAAAAGGCCAGACCACCTACGCCGGCAGGGCATGCTGCGCCCACCAGCCGCTGTGCACACAGTAACGCCAACGCTATCCCGCTTAGCAGGAGCAGCGACACAGACAGCAGCGTGATCCCAAGCGGTCCGAAACGCTCCAGTATAAATCCTGCTACTGCAGTCGCCGGGATGCCAATACCCATTATGGCGGCTTCGATTAGGGGTATGCCGCGTTGCAGCGCCGCGGGCGGCAGCAGGTCTGTGGCAATGGCCGTCGTCGCCGGTCGCAATACGGCCGTCGCTGACAGCAACAGGGCCAGACCCGAAGCAAAGTGCCACAATTCGCCGGCCCACGCCAGGGGGACGACCGTCAGCGCCACCAGCGCCGTGGTGCCCATCATCAGCGTGCGCCGCCCGATGCGGTCGGAGAGCGATCCAGCATAGACGGCTACGGGAATTGTGACCACGCCGGCTGCCACCGTCGTGCTACTGATGGCGGCGGCCGAGAAGCCAGCCTGCTGCATCTGCAGGAACGCCGCCACGTTGCGCGCCTGGATCGCCGCCGCCACCGCCAGCGCGCTTACCAGTAGCAGAATAAACGAGCCGCCCAGCGTCAACGGTCGTTCGGCGTCCGTTTGTGCGCCGGGCAGCGCGCTTTGGGGCAGGGGGCCGGCAGCCAATTTCATTCCCAGCACAGGAATCGCCGCCCACATCAGTGCCAGCAGCAAGAAGCCCGGCGCGTATCCCAAACCGCTCACGATGGCGCCCAGTGCGCCGCCACCAAAAACGGCCGCGACGGGCGAAGCCAGAAAGAGCAGGCTAAATGCCCGGCCGCGCTCTTGTGGCGCCACCGTCAGGCCCGTAAGCACGTTGCCCAACGACATCACGAAGCCGCCCACGAACCACAGCAGCGCCGTGGCAGCCGCAGCCACCCACAGCCCGCTTGCCTGCGTGAGGATCAGGAGGCCCAGCACGCCTGAAGCGCTGACACCAACATACAGCGTTCGCGGGTTGAAACGGGCCATCAAGCGCCCTGCCAACAGAGCGCCGGTAGCGTTCGTCGCGCCCAGCGACGCCAGAAAAATGCTGATGGCCGTCGGACTGGCGCCAAACTCGCCGGCAAAGAGCGGCAGCAGGGGATACAAGCCGTTGCCGGTGAAGAAGAGGATGAAATTTGTCACAAAGAAGATGGTCTGTTGCCTGATGCGCATTGGGTTAATCCTTTCCACAGAGTAGTCTATTGCAAGTCCAGGTATGTGAACCTGGCTTGCAGTATAAGAGACGACCGTCCCGCAAACGCACCCCAAAGCGTCCCGTGAAGGCCGGCAATGCTGGACCAATGACCTATACGCCGTTCCGGGCTTTCTCCATATCCTTTGTTAATAGGAGCCGGTAGATCCGAGTTGCGCGCATAGACGACGCAAATTAGAAGCCCGTAGAGTAGTTACATGACCATCAGACGCAAAACCTTTATCGTAATCAGCGCGACACTCGCCTGTCTCGTCGTGTCACTCTTTTTTGTATCCCGCCACATCTTGCAGCAGACTTATAGCCAGCTGGAAGAGAACGAAATGGTCGAGGAGACAGATCGCGCGGTCCGCGCCCTCGGTCAGTCACTAGACCGGCTGAGCCGTACCACGGCCGACTGGTCATATTGGAATGACACTTACGAATTCGTGCAAGGCGAGTATCCTGATTATTCTATCGACAACTTAGGCGCCGATTCGCTGGCTACCATTGACCTAAACTTTGCCATTTTCGTCGACCGTGAAGGCGAAGTCTATTTCAGCACCTTCGTGGACCGCGAGGAAGCCGTGGCAACCGCGCCCACATTTGCGGTGGATGCAGCATTTCTGCAGGCGTTGGCCCCCGCGCCCCAGGATTTGCTCAGCCAGGTGACGGGCATAATGGAAGCAGACGGGCGCACCCTGCTGGTGGCCTCTCGCCATATCTTAGACAGCCAAAGTGAAGGCCCCAGCATGGGCACGCTCATTTTTGGCACTTACCTTGACGAAGCCCGCGTGGCCACGCTAGAGGAAAACCTGCGCACTGAATTAAGCGTGCATCACGTCGACGACGCCGGCCTGGCTCCCTATCAGCAGACGATCGTGCGCACGCTCGGCCAGTCTGACCGGATGTTGGTGCAATCGCAAGAGAGAAGCACCGTCTCCGGTTTTAAGATCCTGAACAACGTGAGGGGCCAACCGGCCTTCCTGCTACAGGCAACGGAGCCGCGAACGCTCTTAGATCCGGTGATGGCTGCTCTTGGCTACTTCTTCGGCAGCATGCTGCTTTTTGGCGTTCTCTCCATCGGCGTCACCCTCCTACTCATGGAGCATCTCGTTTTGGCCCGCCTCAATCGCCTGCACAACGGCGTCACACAGATCAGGCGCACCGGCGACCTTTCGCTCACCGTGGAAGCGGACGGCAGTGATGAGATCGCTCATCTGGGCCAGGTGTTGAACGCGCTACTGCGCGAGGTGGACGAATCGCGACAAAAACTGCAAAACTTCAACCGCGAGCTGGAACGGCGCGTCGCCCAACGCACCGCCGCTCTGAATGAGACGAACCGCGCGCTGCGCGCCGAAGTGAGCGAACGCAAGCAAACTGAAATTAAGCTGGAAGCAGCCCGCGACCAGGCCCTCGAAGCGTTACGCTTAAAAGCCCAGATATTAGCCAACGTCAGCCACGATGTGCGCACCCCGCTCAACGTCATCATCCTGCGGAGCGAAATGTTGCTGCGCGGAAAAAGCGAGGCTTTGGAACCGCGCCAGAGGAAACAACTGGAGACGATCCTGTTATCGGCGCACGAGCTGCTTCAATTTTTCAACAATCTATTGGAACAGAGCCAGTCCGATGAAAAAGCGCTGAAGATTAAGCGCGCGCCCTTCTGTCCGGCGGATCTCTTCCAGGAAGTACAGACACTGATGCAGCCGCTGGCAGAGAAGAAGGGCCTATGTTGGCGCGGCGAAATCGATCCAGCGCTGCCCACAACCATCGTCGACGACCGCGACCGTGTGAAACAGATTCTCAGCAATCTCGTGGACAACGCCACTAAATACACGGACGATGGCGAGATTGAGATTCGGTTCGAATATCACCGACCACAAGGGTCAGCCCCAGAGCAGTGGGCCATGATCGTCAGCGACACAGGCCGCGGCATTAGCCCAGACGATCGCGACCACATTTTTGATGCTTTTTGGCAGGCCGATGGGTCGCTCACGCGCCGCGTAAATAGGGGCGTGGGTCTGGGTCTTTCTATTGTTAAGCAACTTGTCTTGCTTATGGGCGGAGAGGTCTGGGTGAGCGCCAACGAGGGCCGCGCCGGCAGCACCTTCACGGTCGTGCTCCCGCTGCACAGCGACCTGAACGAGTGGAGAGAAGGTGTGCATGAGTGAACGCTGGGCGCTGATCGTCGAAGACGACCAGGAGCTGGGCACAGTCTTCGCCGAAATACTCGAAATGGCCGGTGTGCACGCTGAACTGGCGCGCGATGGCCGCGAAGCACTGGACGTATTGGCTGAAGTTGAACCGCATCTGGTCATCCTCGACCTGCATCTGCCAGAAATCTCGGGGCCGGACGTTCTGGCTTATATGCGCCGCCAGGAGAGGTTAAGAAATACGCACGTGGTCATCGCCTCTGCCGACGTAGCGCGCGCTCAGAAATTACAGGAACATGTGGAATTGGTATTGGTGAAACCGGTGGGCTTCGACGAAATTATGGAACTGGCCGAGCGTTTCTTTGACTAGGCCAACTGCCACAGGCTACTTCCCACTCAGCGAATAAAGAAACCTTCTCGCAGAGAGTCGTCGGGATCGAGCAGCCACTCGCTGCGCCCGGTGATGTGCGCCGTGCCTGTTATCTGCGGAATGATCGCCGGCAGATCGCCGACCTCCGTCGTCTCTACGATCTCGCCTGTGAAACGGGAGCCCACGATGCTCTCCACGACGATGGACTCGTCGATGTCCAGTTCCCCGCGCGCGGCGTGGATTGCCAACCGGCCGCTGACGCCGGTCCCAGTGGGGCAGCGGTCGACCTGCCCGTCGGCGAAGATGCACACGTTGCGGCTATGCACGGCGCCTGCGGTGAATTGGCGCACGAAGATGGTGCCGTAGAGGAAGTTGAGGGCCGCATCGCCGGCGGGGTGAACAATGTCAACCTGCTCCATGACGGCATGCTTGATGCACATGCCCACGTCGATGAGCCGGGTCGCGTGTTGGGGCTCCAGGTCTAGTCCCAGGGGTTCGGCGTCGACGTAAGCGTAAAAACCGCCGCCGAAGGCGATGTCGCAGCGCACGGCGCCGATGCCGGGCACGTCTACCTGCAGGTCGCGTTCCAGCAGGAAAGACGGGACGTTGAGGAACGAGACTTTCTTTACCGTGCCATTTTCCACAAGGGCGGTAGCCACGACGCGACCGGCAGGGGTATCAATCTTGAACTCGGGGCGCGAGCCCTTGGCTTGCAAGAAACCGGTGTCCACGCCGACCTTGACCAGGGCGATGATGCCGTGCCCGCACATGGTGCTGAACCCTTCATTGTGCAGAAACAAGACGCCAACGTCGCCGTCGGGGGTGGTGGGCTCGGTCAGCAGGCACCCGTACATGTCGGCGTGACCCCGTGGCTCCCACATCAGCGCCCGCCGTAGATCGTCCAGGTGTTTCTTGGCATAGCGCCGCTTTTCTAGAATCGTTTCACCGGGGATTTCGGGCACGCCGCTGGTGATAATACGCAGCGGCTCGCCGCCGGTATGGGCATCAATTGACGTGATCCGGGGCCAGTGTTCCGGTGGTTGCCATTCGATCATGGGCCTCTCTCCTCCTTCGCCGACTATCTACCTCACACATTATAGCGCCGGGCCAAATTGCATCCAGGTGGCATCGTCGTATGAAAACGCTTGCGGTCAATATCGGATACTGGCCCGCACGATGACTTTGTAAAGCCTGCGCTCTTGACAACCGCCTCAATTTCGGACACAATCAACATTAATTAATATACTTTGTTAATTAATTAAAAGCGTTGATGTGGTTGGAGGACCCACGTGCCAGCAATAAGTAGCGCCCAACACGATCGCCTCAAAGGCCTGGGCCTGGTAAGAGTGCTCAACGAACAGACCGTCCTGGAGACAATCCTGCACAATGGCGAAGTTTCGCGACCTATGATTGCCAGAAAGACAGGACTTTCGCTACCCACCGTTGTGTCCCTGGTAGACGCCCTGGAAAGTATTGGCCTCGTGCGCGAGGAAGGAATGGCCTCCGGCAGTGTCGGTAGGCCCGCCACGCTCTATTCCGTCGATCCGCGCGCCGGTTACGTTTTTGCCGTGCACTTGGGTGGAAGCGAGGTGCGCGCCGGAATCACCGACCTGGTTGGGGAGGTCATCTGCGAACACACTGAGCGGACGGAAAGCACTGATTCAGGGGCCATCATGGATCAGCTGGCGCGTCTCTATCGCGAGCTGCTGGCCGAATCAGATTTCGACGACGGCAAAGTGGGCGCCGCGTGTGTTGCCGTGCCCGGCGTTTGGGATCCTGAGACAGACGAAATAAGCGCCGCTTACAACCTCCCGCAGTTAAGCGACGTGCATTTACAGGCCACCATTGAGGAAACGCTCGGTCTACCCGTCATCATCGAAAACGACGTTAACCTGGCAGCCATCGGCGAGTCGTGGAAAGGTCGCGCGCGCGAATACGAAACCTTCGTTTCCTTCTTTGTGGGTACCGGCATCGGCATGGGCATCGTCATCGACGGCGAAGTCTATCGCGGTCGCCGCGGGGCAGCCGGTGAAATTGGCTTGCTGCCCATTGGAGCCAACCCCTTTGACCCCAACCTGCGCGAGCACGGCCCCCTGGAGACGGCGGCCGCGGCGCCCAGCATCAAAAAACGCCTACAGCAGGCGCTGGAAGATAATCCAGACTCAGTTCTCACTCCCGACGCAGACATGGCGCAGATCATCGCTGCCAGCGCAGAAGGCGACGCAGCAGCCACCGCCGTCCTCGACGAGGAGGCTCGCACGCTGGCCATCGGCGTCGCCGCCGTCGTCTCCGTGCTCGATCCGGCCATCGTTATCTTCGGCGGACGGGCCGGCGCCCACGGCGAACTGGCCCAACGCGTCTATGAACACGCCGTCCAACTGGTGCCCTGGATGCCTCCTGTAGAAGCCAGCGCCCTCGGCGATCGCGCCACCTTCTACGGCGCCATAGCCATCGGCCTGCAGGCAGCGCGCGAAAACATTCTCGTAGCGAAGAGGTCTAGCGTATGAGTGAGCAAGAGACACTTCTGAAAAATGCGCTTGAACAAATCGACCGTGATGGAACCGTGGACATGTTGCAACGCGCCGTACGCACACCAAGTATTACGGGCCAAGAGAAAGAGGTTGCGGAGTTGTTTGCCCGTGAACTGGCAGAGGCCGGCGTCTCGGACGTGCAAAGCGTGGAGTTTGCCGAGGACCGGCCCAACGTCTGGGGCGTCGTTCCCGGCAGCGGCGACGGACGGGCGCTTATGTTCGTAGGTCACACAGATACGGTGCACGTCGAAGGATGGCGTGAGGAGTGGGCCGGAAGCGAGCGCGAGGATCCTTTCGGCGCGCCGATCATAGACGGTGAAATTTACGGGCGGGGCAGCGGCGATCAGAAAGCCGGTATTGTGACGATCATTGCCGCGCTCAACACCTTGCACCGGGCCGGTCTGCGCCCTAAAGGAGATGTCGTGGCCCTCTTCGTGGGGGACGAGGAAAGCGGACAACCGAACAGTGGCTACAGCCAGGGAATGAAAGCCGCCGTACAACAGATCGGGGCCGGTCAAATTCCAAGGGCCGATTTTGCCGTATATACCGAGCCCACCACGCTAAAGATCTACGCGGCGCAGATGGGCTTTATGACCGCCGATATAACTGTAACCGGCGAGAGCGCCTACTTCGGCCGGCCCTGGTTGGGCAACGACGCCTTGCGCGCCGCCCACCGTCTGCTGACCGACCTTTACGACTATACCGACGCTATCTGGGAAACGGCCGACCACACGCTGCTGGGGCGACCGTTTAATTTGGTAACCGGCATCCAAGGCGGCGGCTACATTGCCGTGCCCGAAAAGTGCTCGCTGAGCCTGATCCGCAAGATTCTACCCCACGAGACGCTCGACGAAGTCAAATCACAGCTCGACGGCATCGTGCAGCGACTGGCCATTAACGAAGGCGTGCGCGTAGAAATCGACTATACCGCGCCGCGCGATCATGCCTATGGCGGAAATCCCGCCGAAACCGATCCCGACCATCCCGGCGTGGTCGCTTTGGCCGACGCGATTCACAGTGTGACCGGCGATACAAACATCATCGAAGGGGCGCCTTTTTGGTCTGAGATGTCCTTTCTTAACGATCTCAATGTCCCGGCCGTTTATTGCGCCCCCGGCGATATCACTAACTGCCACACCCTACACGAGCGCGTTTCCGTCCAACAGCTGCTGGACGGCGTGGAAGTTTTTGTACGGTTCATCGCCCGCTACTGCGGGCTTGAACGAAACCCCTAGAAAGGAGAGAAGAACCCATGCGCAACATACGTAGTTTGTTCCGACTTTTACTCATCAGCGCCATTTTCATTTTCGCCGTGGCTTGCGGTGGAACGGCGCAGGAAGACCCAACAGCGGCGCCCGCCGAGCCCACAAGCGCACCCACCGAAGAAGCCGAGACGACAGAACCCACCGAGGAAGCGGCGCCGGATACGTCCGATCTTGAGCCGGCGGACGTCGGCCTGGAAACGGTTGGACCCGATGGAGAAGAAGCTACCCCGTCTAGCGAGATCCAGTTAACGGACGAAGAGCTTGCTCAGATTCAGGAAGGCGGTTACACGGCAGCGCTCCTGTGGCACACGTCTGCGGCCTTTACCGAAGCCGTCTCCCAGGGCGCACGTGACGCCTTTGAAGAGATGGGCATCGAGGTCGTCGCCGAAACCAACGCCGAATTTGACCCGGCTCAGCAGGCCAACGACGTAGAAACGACCCTGGCGCTCGAGCCCGACATCATCATCTCCCTGGCCATCGATCCCGTAGCCGCCGCCGAGGCCTTCAGACCTGCCGTAGAGCAGGGCGTGCAGCTAGTCTTTCTCAGCAACGCACCAGAAGGTTACACGCAAGGTGAAGAGTACGTCGGCATCGTCACCGACGATCTGGTGGACATGGGCACGTC